>CAZALW010000003.1:0-37837 GCA_964485705.1 uncultured Thiotrichaceae bacterium | reverse complement strand
AACACGGTCATCATTTTCAACCATGTTAATATTATTAACATGGTGAGAATCGCGCTGTGACGGGCTTTTGTCCATGTTAATAATATTAACATGGTTGTTTTTAGCTCT
The DNA here is from genome assembly GCA_964485705.1 of uncultured Thiotrichaceae bacterium. Lineage (GTDB taxonomy): Bacteria > Pseudomonadota > Gammaproteobacteria > SZUA-229 > SZUA-229. The sequence goes on along the minus strand of CAZALW010000003.1, from coordinate 37,729 downwards.
TTTCACCGTGTTAATATTATTAACACGGTGCATAACTTTAACATGGTGTTTTTCAGATTCGTCTATTTGTTTATCCGTTGTTATCGCTGATTCAAAATAAATCTCATCAGGAATATCTTCAATTCGTTGCTCAGGGCAAGCACGGCTAGTTTGTAATGCTGTTTTATTCTCGTTTAGTAGGTGGCTTGTGGCAGCCTCTAAGACGGTTGGCGCAACAAAAGCGGTGTCTGTTACTACCTGATAGTCCATGTGCATTAGAACGGCTTGTTTGACGGTGCGTAGTCGCTTGAATGAATCGGCTTTGTTTGGTGATTCTAAAAACTCAATATAGTGCTGATCCAGAAACAAAGTATCAGTAAGATTTAATGGCTTGTCATGCTGTGCATATACACAACCCTTGTATTGACCATTAGAACCTCTTACAGTTTTACACAGGGTTATCCAGCGCAATGCACGTAATACTTGTAAATGCCGACTAACAACTGGTCTTGAGCATTTTAAGTATTTCGCTAATTGGCTTTGACTTGGGATTGATGTCACTGCCGCTGGATCAGTGAACTGTATTTTCATTAGCAACCAGGTATGAAATTCACCAGATTCCAGATGCGGATCAATGATTAGTTCTCTTGGTACTGAGTCGTGATGATTGCCTAAATAAATAAGCGAACCCAGACCATCATCGGCATTCGATGATCTGGCTAACTCATCTGCCGCATGACTAATGTGTTGTTTCAGGTGAATGAGTCGGCTGTCTGGTTCGTTCATATCAGGCTCCATCTATTATTATTTTTATGTCGATGTTTCATTTATCTAAACCCTATACTGAAACCTGATTTACTGTGTGTTGACATCTTGGGTAAGTAAAAAGACGACTCTCCTCGTGTGTGCTATCCTCGTTGTGCGGGTTAAGTTTTCGAAGACTCCCGCACAACAATTTCCTAAACATCACAAACCTAATGAGGAGAGTCGTCATGACTGAAAAAACTGAAAAAGAAATAGCTGAGATTGAGGCTATTCGGAAAAAAGAATTTATTGAGAGAACATCTTTGCAAGCGATGCAAATAGCAGCTACTTTGTTACCGCATCGGGTAGAAAATCTACCAACATTGTCAAACAATGCTTTTGAGTTTGAATTGCAAAAATTAACAAACCATTTAATGCTTGTGCATCGTAAAATAGTAGCTGAAATTGATCCTGCGTTTGATTTAGAGGCGCAGCTATATGGTAACGTCGAACGCTTACAAGGATACATCCTGGGTGAGAATAAACGCTCAGGATAAAATAATTGCTTACTGATGTTAAGCATTGCTTAGTGCTATATTTTCAAGTTTTTTGTCAATCTGTTTTTCAATGATTGGTAATAAACTTGAAGTTAGTTTGTCGATATAGCCTCGATCATATCCAAAAACACTGGTTAATATTTCGCTATTTTTGTCTATCAGCGATTTATTTTTACAATAAAAAAACAATGCAACCACATACCGATTTCGCGTAGCCATTCTGCGCGGGATGCGATATTCATTATTATCTGAATCGTTAAAAGCATCTTCAATATATTTAACTGTGTCTTTCCATTGCCCACTGGCATCATTGTTAGAGCAAAGCATTTCCATATAATCTTTAACCAGTGATTCTATATCCTGTGCATATTTTAATATAACGTCACGACCCTGTTCACTGCTTATTTGCCGTGTTACAGCAAGAATGGCATCTACATAATCAGTTACAAATGCTTCAAAAAAATAATCGTCTTCTGATGACATACCGGGGTATTTCTCATGGAGGCGATCAAACGCATTATTGCCAGACTGCATTCTTTCTTCTTTGTCAGCTATTTTTTTGTTTTCACTAGCTTCTTTATGAGCTAATGTTATTGAAATTTTCTCTTTTTCTCCAATAGCACTGATTTTTTCAAAAGTTTTATTGTGTAAAACAAGTATTTGTTCGCTTAGTTTTTCAAATTTAGTATCAAACTGCTTATCATCCAGTGTTGATAAATTTGTAACGCGATGAGGCAATAAATCAGCCGCTATTTGAGTAATTGTTCTGGAAAGCTCAGTAGAACGAAAAACAGCCTTATCTCTAATCCCAAAGGATGTGTTGTTTTTTGCCGTTTTAGTGGTTTTTACGATCCAGTCAAGATAAGCCGTTACGTTAGTAATAGGCGGCAAACCATCTTGTTTTGTGGCTCTTAATCTATCTGACAGGTAATCCAAAACATATTGCCGGTCTTTTGATTCAAGATCGGCAAGTATTTTATTTGCGTATAGTTTTAGACGTTTATTATCGTTGAATACATCAGGATAACGAAGTTGTGTTGTTGTATTTGTCATGAGCTATCTCCTAATCTGGTTTAATAATTACTAAGATGTTCATTCATTTGCATGATTATGAACACCCGCTATAATAGGCGAGTGGGGTGGCTCGTCGCCACTAATGAGACAAAATAGGCTGTTTCGGCCTCCCTTGTTATCAATACGCATAAACGAAGCACCTTAGGCCTGTGTATGCATCAGACCCCGAACTACGTTCAGGCTGGATGCCTGACACTCCTCTGGTTACGCGTAACCAGTGTGCTGCTACATTTAGCAGTTGGTATTGCATTGATGGCTTGCCAGACGGGGCCACCCCACTCAATTCTTTTCTTTTTGTAATCTTCGTACTCATTGTTTTTTTCTGTTGATTCTTGATTTTTTACCTGACTTCCAAATGCCTGTAGTATTAATCAATGCATAGTTAATGTTTGGCACTTGATAAATAACAGATAGTGGCAATAACCAGCCATTCAGTGTTGTTTTACGCTTTGGCCCTTGTACCAGGTAGGTATGGATGTTCCCGCCATCACCTGTGCGTATTCCAAGATTATTTTTTCTCATTAACTTTTCTAATTTATTTTGTATCTGTTTGAATGCGAAACTATCGTCACGTAATGCATCATAATCATTAACAAAAGCCTTAAAAATTTTTGGTGATACCAGTAAAACGCCTTCTGCCACAATATGAACCATAGCGTCACGCCGGTTTATCTTTAATTTTCCAGTGCGTAAATTTTGTTGTAGCCAACCTAAAAAAATCCGCGCCAGGTCAGGGTGGCTTGAATCAAAATTGCTCGGTTCTGTTATTGCTAAATTTGTATAGTTATTTATACGCTCCAGATCATTATTATCTGGTGTTGGCTCAAGGTCATCATAAGGAGCTGCATACGCATGACCTTTAAATTTACAAATCAATTTTTTAAATAAATGACCCATATTTATATTTCCTGGCGGTTGTTATTTGTCCAAGGTTTGATTACGTTGTTGCAATCGTAACCAGATAACTGCATGTGATTCCATAGCCTTGATAACGGTATACCGGTATCAAGGCCAACATAAAAATACCGCTGCAGGAGATCGTGTTCTTTATCAACATGTCGTTGCCATGATTCAGTCAGCCTTATTGCTTCTTTATCGTTTAGTACGGCAGGGCGACCAGCAGCGGCCTTTGGCAGATCCAGTAAATTTCGCCGTTGTCTGAAATCATGGTGATCAACACCGGCCAGACGCTCCAGCATGGATTGGCTTGCCTGCATTTTTATCAACTGGTTGATGAAACTGTCTTTGTTTTCGTTGTTAATAATGTATTGCATTAGTCGCTTCAAACGCTTCTCATCAACAAAAACATTGCCCAGTAATTGCTGGCATTTTGTTAGACGATGATGATTGCTAATCGATAATCCCGACAATTCTTTTGCTGTTGATTTCGATACGCCAAATTGTTCCAGCGCATCAAAATCACCGTTGTGATACAGGTCGATAATAAACCGTGTAATGACATGGTTAAGCTCAGTGAGCAAGGAATTGTTTTTATATGAAAATTGAGCATGAGCAACGTTAGTCATGAGAACCTCCTTGCCGTAAAATCAGATACTGTTTTGTTAATAATCGTAATTCATACAACAACTTTTGCGTTTCATCCGGCAGCATCAATGTTATTTCTTCCAGAAACAAAATCATTGCCATGATGTTGTGATCAAAATCAAGAAGATAGTTTTGATATATATTGGCAAACACTGAATCGGTAAAATCAGCAATAGTCTCATTTTTATAAGAGCCTGAAATGCAAGACATTGCCCACCACATAGCGGCTCTCTCATCATCTTTTGATTTATCAAAAATGAGCCGTTCTCTTGGTTCGTTTGCCCGTTCTGGTTTAAAGGGAATGCAGTTCATGACGGCATACTGTTTAAAGCCCGAACCATCATCAACAAGCGTCATCATCAAATCATATTGTTCGGCCACAATAGCGGCACGATCAAATATTCCCTGCCAGACGGATTCAATGTCTGAAGGTATGAAGAAACCCTGTGTTTGTGGCTCGCTACCGGCTACTGGTACATTTTGTTGGTTATCCGAATGCTCATTATTGTTTGTATCTTGTTTTACATCTGGCGACTGAGCGACTGAGCGTTGTTGTTTAGGTGTAGGGGAGGGCGTATCAGCAGGGCCAGGGTCTCTAACTGTCTCACCAGGGTTACGGGTTTCCTGATAACGCCTGGCAATGGCTTCTGCCTCACTCATACCCGCATCTGAAGAATTAAGTGATTGCTGTAAAAGCTCTGGTGGCACGTTGATTGCTTTGTTGTTGAGCAGCGCATTTACTTCAGCCGAAACGCTGATTACCGGCATGTCCAGTTTGTCTGCTAAATAACGGTTAAAGAAATCAATAAAGGCTTTGAAGTCGAGTTCTTCATTGTCAAACTCGTGCAACTGTTCGAAAAAATAGTCGCTTATTTTGTCTGGTTCTGGCGCGTCAATTTGTTGCCAGAAGTCTTCGTAGGCTTTTTTGTATTTGCGGACGCTTCTTACAATCGGTTGACCAGCACCGGCCCATAACGCCAGAGGAATCACGTCAATTAAAACCGTTACTGCATAATTAAAGCGGGTGAGGTGGCTGTCACTAACTTTCCAGCCCTGGCTTGCCATTCGTCTGGATAACGCCCGCATGGATAAAGGTGGGGATTCATAATCTTCATCAATATCTCCACCCGCATCAATCAACGCCTGCTTGTCATCTTGTGCATAGATTTCGCGGAATTTTTGCGCGGCCATGGCTTTTTCGATGAACTTGACCGGGCCTCGTGCTTCGTTCTCGCACATGTGACCGGCCAGAGCATCGGATTCTGATTTCCATGGCTTGAAAACACATTTGTGGGCAAAAAAGCTTTGTGCTTTTTCAGTCAGTTTGTTTTTTTCATCAAGCGAAGTTGCCTGTTCAGCAAGCACTGTATATTTTTCATACAGTTCTCGAAGAATTTCCAGCCGCGTATTGCCGCCATCGATGATGATGTAGTGTTCATCATCTGGGTTTCTGCGACTGATGTTTGGCGGGCTATCTAATCCACGCGCCTCAATCATGTCGCGGATTTCATCGTAATTAGGGTTTCTGGTGGTTCGTGGATTATTATCGTAAGGTCGCAGCTGATCTATCGTAATAGGTACTGATGACTTAGTAATCGGGTCATCAAAACTAGACTTATCCTCAGTATTTTTGAGGTTTAAAAAATCCAGTACATTATCGCCGTCCGTTATCTGTCCTTTGTTATTTGCCATTATTCTTCTCCTCCGGCTGCTTTCTTAATAGGGGAGACGTTGTTTTTATCCCAGACTGGATAGGTGTCACTAAGGTGCGGGAGAAGCTCATGCACCAGCGACAGAATGGTGTCGTGTGCGCTGGGTGTTGGCCCTGATCGCGTGACCTCAACACGATGTACTGGCAGTCCGGCAGCCACCGCCTTCTTGTAGGCAGTCAAGTTAGGCACAAAGGTATCCAGAACACTGATTTTGCCACCGGATCCTTGATAGAACTGTTTGCGAATAGCGTTCGCAATTTTGATAGAATTATTGGTTCTGTCCTGTTTGTAAATAACACCATATAGAGGTGGGATATTAGGGACTGGCACGGACACACCGGCAGGTGGCTCCAGTGATTTGAGCATCTGGATCGTGCCGCGAATAAACTCGCGTGACTCCATCACGTTTGGCACTAATGGGCAAATCAATGAATCACTAGCAAGAATAATGCTTTCCTGGAGGATGCCACGCGCACCTTGAGAATCAATAATCACGTAATCGTAGTAATCAGAGAGTCTCTTTATTGACGCAAGCAAATAGTAGACATTATTGGTCGAAGCGCGAAACCAGTCGATTAGTTTGCCGCTAGGGTCATCGGACAGAACAATGTCCAGATTATCTATTGCTGTGCTTGAGATGCAGTTAGTTGGTTGAGCCTTCGTGATGAATTGCCGTAGCCCGAATTCTGCTTTGTCTGTAATTTCAAACCAATCCGACAGTGATTGCTGAAAATCACCGTCAATTAACAGGACGTGTTGTCCCATGTCGGCAAGAATGCCACCAATATTTGCAGCGATAGATGTTTTACCTACGCCGCCTTTGGTTGATACGATACCAAATACTTTAGCCATTTCCTTATACCCGCAAGGTTAGTTGTTAGTTGTTAGTTTTATTTTGTTCACAACAGCCTCTAAAATCTCAATGTCCGATATTTGTGAATATCGGACATGTTGTATTTGCGGGTTATTTAGCTATACTTGGCTCATATCTATTATGAGCAATTAATGAATAATGAACCCGATACGAATACCACCTATAGCGATAATTGATAATCTCAACCATATCGGTAATCCATTTAAGCAAAAGCACTTTTCTGCTGAGTCATATTTGGACACCAGAATAATTGGTGCTGACACTGATCTGGAATTCGCCCTTAAATTTCTGTATAGCTATAATGGCAGCACCGCAACTTTTAATAGCTACCGACGTGATTTGGAAAGATTGCTTCAGTGGTGCTGGCGTATCGAACAAACTTCTTTATTAAATCTGAAACGCGAACACATTGAAGATTTTATACGTTTCTGTTTCGACCCGCCGAAAGCCTGGATAGGTATAAAAAATGTTGCGCGATTTAAGAATAAAAATGGTAAACGATCAGCCAACGATGAATGGCGACCCTTTGTGGTATCCGTTTCAAAATCAGAACATAGCAACCATATAGTTGCTGATGCAAATCAATTTTGTCCATCTCAGGCGGCCATTAAAGGTATATTTACAGCGTTATCTTCATTTTATGAATACCTGATTCAAGAAAATCTTGTTGCATCGAATCCTGTTGCTTTGATCAAACAAAAAAGTAAATTCATCCGTAAAGACCAGTTGAAGCCCATTGTAAGACGCATCAGTACGCTGCAGTGGGATTATGTGTTGGAAACAGCCGAGTTAATGGCTGCTAGTGACCCTGAACATGAGCGCACCTTATTTATTATGAACTGCTTATTTGCCATGTATCTTCGCATCTCAGAGCTAGTTGCTGATGAACGCTCCATGCCGGTAATGAGTGATTTTAGAAAAGATCAGGACAATAACTGGTGGTTTGACGTAACAGGTAAAGGCAATAAAAATCGTTCTATAACAGTGTGTGACGATATGCTTAAAGCACTTAAACGTTACCGTAAACATTTAGGCCTGCCAGAATTACCAGCATACAGTGAGCAAGTACCGCTCATATCTAAAGCTATTGGCAAAGGCTCTATCACAAGCACCAGGCACATTAGACGTATCGTGCAGCAATGTTTTGATGCTGCATATGATCGTATGAAAAAAGACGGTCTTAAAGCTGATGCTATTGAGCTAAAAACGGCTACTGTTCACTGGTTAAGGCACACCGGCATCTCAGAGGACGTTAAGTTTCGTCCTCGTGAACATGTGCGCGATGATGCCGGGCATGCCAGCATGGCCACCACAGATCGTTATATTGACTCTGATCTGCGTGAAAGGCATGAGTCTGGTCGAAAAAAGCGTATAAAAGATATTTACTAATTCTTTAAAATGAAAGTTGCGTTTTTGACTAAGTAAAACACCTATGTAGTAAATGCATATTATTTAGTTTGAAAAATCACGGCATTCTTGTTTTATTGGTCTCAAGACTTCTATCTTTTCAATTCACCATGAAGGACATGAAGATCTGGTGCCTTCATATCCTTCATATCCTTCATGCGCTTCATGGTAATATTTATCTGGCTTATGATATTCAGTGCCCAGTTGTGGCAACCTGCCGTATTGTTAAAACTACAATAGCTACAGAACAATTCTCACTCATAGTTATACTTAAACCAGTTATTTAAAATAAGTAAATGATTATATTATAATTTTTTTCTACTTTTTTTTAAATTAAGTGTGTGAAATAACACATTTATTTTCTATCTACTCTTGTGCAAGGAGATTAATAAAAGTAGGATGCTTGCAACAATGTGATGATGTAAGTCAAGAAACCTTTACTTTTAACTTGACTGTCATAATTTCCTAAAAACTATTATAAATATTGTTGGGAGTAAACATGAGTGCAGCAATCCGTGTTGCCAGCTTTATCGGACTGATGCTTATTAGCATGCAGTCCTGGGCTGAATACCAGTTGGACCTTCGTCCAGGTGTCACTTCAGTTAGCCAGGGTGCGTATAACATACATACTTTGGTTATGTGGATATGTGTCGCCATCGGCATTATCGTTTTTGGTGCAATGATTTATTCAATCATTATGCATCGAAAATCACGTGATTATAAAGCCGCTAAATTTGATGACAATTTAACCATAGAAATTGTCTGGACGATTATTCCATTCATTATTCTGGGCTTTATGGCGGTGCCAGCAACCAAAGTATTGCTTGCCATGGAAGATGTAACTAATTCTGATATGTCTATTAAGGTAACCGGTTATCAATGGAAATGGCATTATGATTATCTTGGTGAAGACATCAGCTTCTTTAGCAACCTCTCTACACCCATCCAGGAAATTCAAAACAAAGCAACGAAAAACGAGCATTACTTATTAGAAGTTGATAACCGACTTGTTGTTCCTGTCAATAAAAAAATTCGTTTATTGTTTACCTCAAATGATGTTATTCACGCCTGGTGGATACCTGATTTTGCGGTTAAAAAAGACGCGATCCCGGGTTACATAAATGAAAGCTGGTTCAAGACAGACAAGATCGGCACTTACCGTGGTCAATGCGCTGAACTATGTGGAACTAATCACGGTTTTATGCCAATTGTTGTTGATGTTGTATCAGCAGATGATTACACAACATGGATTGCCAGTCAGAAACAAGATGCAGCGGCGGCTGTTGCCAGTGCCAACAAAACATGGACGATGAATGAATTGATGGATCACGGTAAAACCGTTTATACAACAAATTGTGCGGCCTGTCACCAGGCAAATGGTGAAGGTCTTGCTAACGTATTCCCGGGTCTTAAAGGTGGCATTACTACCGGTGATGTTGCTAAACATATAGATATAGTAATCAATGGCGTATCAGCAACTGCGATGCAGGCATTTGGTGTCCAGCTAAATGATGCTGACCTTGCAGCATTAATTACTTATGAGCGTAATGCCTGGGGTAACGATACTGGCGATATGGTACAGCCAGCAGATATTAAGGCGGCTAGATAAAGCAGTGCTTATACTTTAACTTTTGACATTAAAAACATGTAGCTTCTCAATAAGCCGTGGCAGTCTATCATTTTGATATACGCCGTGAATACGTCCCTGTAGGCTTGACGGTAGCATCCATGATACCGACAGTCTCAAAACGATAGACTGCCACGGATTATTGAGAAGCTACAAAAACATAAAATAACTTATTGAATAATAATGGATAAATGAGGAAATTATGAGCGCTGTTATCGAAGATCTTCATGATGAGCATTATGATCACAAACCTACTGGTATAGGTCGCTGGTTATTTAGCACCAACCATAAAGACATTGGCACCATGTATCTGTGGTTCAGCTTCACTATGCTGTTTATTGGTGGCGGCCTGGCACTAATTATTCGTGCGGAACTGTTTCAACCGGGTTTACAATTTGTTGAACCTGAATTTTTCAATCAACTGACTACCCTGCACGGTCTTATTATGGTGTTCGGGGTCATTATGCCGGCATTTGTTGGACTGGCTAACTGGATGGTACCGTTAATGATTGGTGCGCCGGATATGGCTCTGCCGCGCATGAATAACCTCAGTTTCTGGTTACTGGTGGCAGCTTTTGGTATATTGCTTTCAAGCTTGGTGATGAGCTTGATGGGTATGGGGTCAGCACCGAATTTCGGCTGGACATTTTATGCACCATTGTCCACAACTTACGGCCCGGACAGTACAGATTATTTTATATTCTCAGTGCATTTAATGGGCATCTCATCAATCATGGGTGCAATTAACATTATCGCAACCATTATCAACATGCGTGCACCTGGCATGACCTACATGAAAATGCCTATTTTTATCTGGACATGGTTTATTACCGCCTACCTGTTGATCGCGGTGATGCCTATTTTGGCGGGTGTTGTCACCATGATGTTGACTGACCGTAATTTCGGCACCAGCTTCTTTAATGCAGCAGGCGGCGGCGACCCGGTGTTGTTCCAGCATATTTTCTGGTTTTTTGGTCACCCTGAAGTGTATATTATGATACTGCCCGCTTTCGGCATTATCTCTCAGATCATCCCTACCTTCTCACGTAAAAAACTTTTTGGTTACACCTCAATGGTTTATGCAACCTCCTCCATTGCTTTTCTGTCTTTTATCGTATGGGCTCATCATATGTTTACGACTGGCATGCCCGTTGCAACTGAATTGTTTTTTATGTATGCAACCATGTTGATTGCGGTACCAACGGGGGTAAAAGTTTTTAACTGGGTAAGTACCATGTGGCAGGGTTCGTTAAGTTTTGAAACACCGATGTTGTTTGCTATTGGTTTTATCTTTATGTTTACCATTGGTGGCTTTACCGGTTTGATGCTAAGTATTGTGCCTGCTGATTTCCAGTATCACGATACTTATTTTGTAGTAGCGCACTTTCATTATGTATTAGTAACCGGTTCTTTGTTCTCTATTTTCGCAGCAATATATTTTTGGCTGCCGAAATGGACTGGCAATATGTATGATGAAAGTCTGGGTAAACTGCATTTCTGGGTATCAACTGTTTCAGTCAACGTGCTTTTCTTCCCTATGCATTTTGTTGGTTTGGCGGGTATGCCACGGCGCATTCCTGACTACAATATGCAGTTTGCTGAATTTAATGCTATCGCCTCAGTCGGTGCCTTTGTCTTTGGATTTGCGCAGCTAATTCTGCTGTACAACGTCATTAAGACAATTCGTGGTCGTAGTACAGAAAAAGCAACGGATCAGGTTTGGGAAAATGCCGAAGGTTTAGAATGGACTTTGCCTTCACCAGCTCCATTCCATAGTTTTACTACCCCACCTACGGTTAAGTAAAAAACCCGGCGAGTAGTCTATAAGTTTGAACAAAGGTAAAGACATGGACAATACAAACAGTAGCAATAAAAAAGTGATACAAAACTTATTATTTGTTGTGTTTGGCATGTTTGGTTTCGGCTTTGCTTTAGTGCCTTTGTACGATGTCTTTTGTGATATTACTGGACTAAACGGTAAAACGGGTGAGCAATATGTATCAACGGAACCAATGCAGGTAGACACCAGCCGAGAAATAAAAGTAGAGTTTCTGGCAAATTTAAATGATGGTATGCCATGGGAATTTAAGCCCTTAACCTACTCCGTTAAAGTACATCCTGGCAAAGCTACCCGAGTTGAATATGTTGTCCGGAACAAAACCAATAGAGATATCATTGGCACTGCAACACCCAGTGTTACACCGGGTCAAGCTGCCGCCTATTTTCAAAAAACAGAATGTTTCTGTTTTACTGAGCAACCATTAAAAGCTGGCGAAGAGAAAATAATGCCCGTGGTATTTATTGTTGATCCTGCGATTGATAAAGATGTTCGCGAGATAACTCTGTCGTATACATTTTTTGTAAAGCCAGGATCAGAGGACGTAACGGCATCAGCTGATGACTATCTACGGGTAAACGCAAAGAAAATTGCATTTAACACACCTTTGGCACAACATTAATTATAACCAGGAAATAAAAACTATGTCATCAAGTACAGATCATAATGTATATTTCATACCTGAACCAAGTAAGCTGCCATTTATTGCTACTATCGCACTGACCACAACCGCTATTGGCGCTGTTACTTCAATTCATGCCGGTGCCATTAATTTGATTTTGCCAGTCGGTTTTTTAATGATCGCCGTTATGTTTTTTGCATGGTTTGGTACAGTTATAAATGAATCCATGTCGGATAGTTACAATACTCAGGTAGATAAATCTTTTCGCATTGGCATGTTATGGTTTATTTTTTCAGAGGTCATGTTTTTTGCTGCTTTCTTCGGTGCCCTCTTCTATGCACGAACCATCGCAGTGCAATGGTTAGGCGGGTCAAGCAACAATGCAATGACACATGAACTTTTATGGCCTGCATTTGAAGCAGTTTGGCCACTAATAAGCAACCCGGATAACACCAAATTTGTTCCGCCGACAGATGTCATCCCGGCATTTGGATTGCCTGCAATAAACACAGCAATACTACTGACCTCATCGGTAACCGTAACCATTGCGCATCACGCATTACGCGCCGGTAACAGGAAACCATTAATTTTATGGTTAGCTGCTACAGTGGTGTTAGGTATTATTTTCCTGTTCTTACAGGCAGAAGAATATATTCATGCCTACACAGAATTAGGCTTGACCATGGGCTCAGGTATTTATGGTAGCACTTTCTTTCTATTAACGGGATTCCACGGGTTTCACGTAACCATGGGAACCATTATGCTGTTGGTTATGTTAGTCCGCGCAATTAAAGGTCACTTTACAGCAGACAATCATTTTGCATTCGAAGCAGTTGCCTGGTACTGGCACTTTGTTGATGTTGTCTGGCTAGGTCTATTTATATTTGTTTACTGGCTCTAAAAATCAGTGCCAAATTAATCGTGAGTAGCTCTGCACTATTCATTGGATTTAGGACAAGCCATGGGGTGTAATAAGCCCCATTGCCTGTCCGATTAAAAGTAGTACAAAAATCCCCACTGATAAACCAATACGCCAGGTTAAAGCTTTCAACATTTTGTCTGACTTATCACCCCGTGCCATGGCAACCAGTGCAGAGCCCAGACTGATAATGACAACCAGCAATAAACTGAGAATAACAATTTTAAATATCATGTGTAAACCTGTTTAATAGTGAATATTATTAACAACATAAGGCAGTACCGATTAGTTTCGTTTCATATTGCCTCATATCATTTTAACCCTGGCTTGCTCAGCAGTCTTATCACTGCTGGTTTTTTATATGTAATGATGTCACTGGGATTCTGGCAACTCGATCGTGCTGAATACAAAGATACTTTACAACAAAATATTACTGAGCGTAAAAATTTATCGACAGTAAATCTTAATGAATTACCACAGTCGATCAATCAACGGCGCTATCGTCCGGTAACTTTTATTGGTGAATATGATGGTAAACACAACTTATTGCTTGATAATAAAATTTTTAATGGACGCGTTGGTTATCATGTTTTTACACCCGTAAAAATGAACCCGACTAAAATGATTTTGGTGAACAGAGGATTTATTTCTCAAGGTAAAACGCGACAGGATTTACCTGAAATAAAAACACCTGCTGGCAAAATTGAAATTTCTGGATTACTGGATTTGACGCCATCACACGCATTGATTTTAGCTGACAACATACAGGAAACGGCACAATGGCCAGTGGTATTACAGTACATTGATTTAAATGAGATTAATCAGTTATTGGGCGTTGAGCTGTATGACATGGTGCTATGGCTTAACCAGAATGAAAGCGGGAATTTTGAGTATGACCTTCCCGTACTCAATTTAAACGCAGCAAAAAATAATGGTTATGCTTTTCAGTGGTTTGCCCTGTCAGCAGCATTGTTAATTATTTATATTGCTGTTAATAGCAAACGAAAAAACGCAGTGCTCAGAAACGATGACCGATGTATCTAACCGGTGTCATCAAGTATTAATCGTTGCATAAGTATTCGCAACGCGTACTTTTGAAACACGCAGTAAATATGTCCCTATAGGCTTGACGGTAGCATCCATGCTACCAACAGTTTAAAAAGCACACACTGCGAATACTTATGCAACGATTAATATACTAACTAAGTGAATATAAAATATGAGTGAAATTGAAACACAAACAGCGAACAATACAATTTCTGGTAAAAAAAGAAACCCATATACAGTCTGGTTTGTTGTTCTGGCTTTTATCGCGCCCGTCGCTTTAGCATACGCTATATTCTTTTTTGTTGATGTTAAATCATTTGTCAATCATGGTGAAATTTTAAACCCTATTGTTCATATAAAAAACTTTGAATTGAAAAATGACAGCGGTGAAATTATCCCGGAAAAAGAACTAACTTATAAATGGCGGTTAATTTCTTTTGTAGCTAAAGATTGTGATCAGCAGTGTGAAAAACAACTATACGATACGCGGCAAATTCATACCTCTTTAGCTAAAAGACAACATCGCCTGATTCGTATGTTTGTTCACCTTGAGACAGCAGGTGAAACGTTATCTCAATTCATTGCTAACACTCACCCCGATGTTATACAGGTAAATGGCAACGCAGATACAATTGTTAAAGCCCTGGGCAATAACATTCGTATCGATGCTGGTATCAACAATAATGAAACCTATATTATGGATCCAAGGGGTAATGTCATGATGCGTTTTATGCAGGATCAACCAAATAAAGAATTCTTGCATGATTTGAAAAAATTACTAAAGGCTTCACAAATTGGATGATTCAGCAGTACAAAGCCGTAGCCTGAGTTACAAGTTAAGTTTGGCTGCAATTTTTCTTGCCTTTACTGTGGTATTGCTTGGCGCGTACACAAGGTTAGTGGATGCTGGCCTGGGTTGCCCTGACTGGCCGGGTTGTTATGGCTTTTTAATTGTGCCGGATGAGCCACATGAAATTCATCAGGCAAACGAAGCTTTTCCGCATGCACCGCTAGAAGCACATAAAGCCTGGCCTGAAATGATACACCGTTATTTTGCAGGTAGTTTAGGTTTATTGGTCGCTGCTTTAGCCTTAACCGGTTTTATTAACCGTAGCAAAAATGAACAGCCGCTAGTTTTATCTTATGCCCTTCTTGGCATAATCATCTTTCAGTCTGCACTGGGTATGTGGACGGTTACCATGGGCTTGTTACCCATTATCGTTATGGGGCATCTATTAGGTGGTTTTATTACGCTGACATTGTTGCTGGTTTTATTTTTAAATGTTCGCCATAATAATCCGATCGCCTGTGGCAACCCGGTACGGTCTCTGGCATTAATTGGCGTTGCTATTGTTTTTGTTCAAATAGCATTAGGTGGCTGGACCAGCGCTAATTATGCTGCCATTATCTGCGCTGATTTTCCTGCCTGTCAGGGCAAATTGATTCCACCACTGGATTTCTCCGGTGCTTTCACCATTAGCACTGAAGGTGTGAATAATTATCTTGGCGGTCATCTGGGTAACGATGCCCGCGTCACTATTCACTGGATGCATCGTTTAGGCGCATTGCTCACAACGTTATATTTATTGTTTTTAATTATTAAGATTTTTATCGCAGGCTGGAATAAATTTGCATTGTGGCTGTCACTGGTATTAATTACCCAGCTAACGTTAGGTGTTTCCAATATTGTATTTTCATTACCTTTGCCAGTTGCCGTTGCACATAATGGCGTTGCTGTTTTATTACTAATGAGTTTGACAGCATTGGTACATTACTCGGGATTAAATAATAGATATGAATACTGAAACAATGAACCATGTAAAACAAATCACTACCTGGCGTGACTATTTTGCGTTATGCAAACCTAAAGTGATTGCACTGCTTCTGCTTACCTCAATTGTTGGCGTTGTGCTCGCCAGTCCACCAGGTGAGATTTCTTTATTTATATTAGTCATATCCTCACTTGGTATTGGGCTGGGTGCGGCTGCGGGTGCAGCCATCAATCAGATTGTAGAAAGGGAAATTGACGCACGAATGGCGAGGACAAAAAACCGGCCTTTACCTCAGGGGCGGGTCAGCCAGCAAAATGCTTTTATTTTTGCAATGATAATAGCCGCTGCTTCTGTTTTTATTTTGGTCGCCTGGATAAATGTGTTAACCGCTGTTTTAACCTTTGCCAGTATGATTGGTTATGCTGTTATATATACCATGTATCTAAAAAAAGCCACACCACAAAACATTGTAATTGGTGGCCTGGCAGGAGCAACACCACCATTACTTGGCTGGACAGCAGTGACAGGTTCAATAGATCCGCACGGTTTATTACTGGTGTTAATTATATACACATGGACACCACCACATTTTTGGGCACTGGCAATACATCGTCGCGATGACTACGCCAAAGTTAACCTGCCTATGTTGCCGGTAACGCACGGCATTGAATTCACCAAATATTCAATTCTGGGTTATACCATCTTGATGTTTATCGCCAGTTTGCTGCCCTATCTTACTTATATGCATGGTGAAATATATTTATTTTCCGCAGTTATACTGGGTATGTATTTCTTTTATAAAGTTTTTATGTTGATGTTTAGTGAAAGAAAGAACGCGGCTATTTCCACTTTTGTGTATTCAATAAATTATTTGATGCTATTGTTTATTGCAATGGTTGTAGATCACTATTTTTCACATTTTGTTTATCCATACTTTCATTAATTACTATGTTTATAAAAACAGGACTCATCGTTATAGTGGCTGTTGCAGCCATGTCCGCCGGTTTCTGGTTATCTTTATTACAACAAGGCGGTAACGATAACATTTATCAGAACAAGTTAGAAAGCACCAGCGAAAAAGAACTGGCTGAAGCCAGAAAAAACTTCTCACCTATACAGGGTATGATGCTATCGCCTGCCCGTAAAATTTCCATTCCAACATTAATTAAGGGTGATGGTAACCCCTTTACGCTTGATGATTTGACAGGACAGTGGAGTTTGATTTTTTTTGGTTATATGCACTGCCCTGATGTTTGTCCAGTAACCATGGGCGTGACTGCACAGTCAAAAAAAATAGCAGAAGAAAACAATCATCTATTTCCACAGGTACTTTTTATCTCGGTTGATCCGGAGCGCGATAAAGTAGAAATGTTAAGCGATTATGTTCAGTATTTTGATAAAGATTTTATCGGTGTCACTGGTAGTGAGAAATTAATAAAAGCACTGACACTTCAAATGAGCGTGGTTTACATGAAAATGCCGGCAGAAGAAGGCAGCAATAATTACCTGATGGATCACAGCTCTGCACTTTTATTACTCAACCCAGAAGGTAGACTCGCTGCATTCTTTAACCCGCCGCATGATGCAAAAACAATTCTTAAAGACTTTCAAACAGTGCTGAATAAAAGTAACCAGAGGGTTAATTGATAATGACGTAGCTTCTCAATAAGTCGGGGCAGTCTATGGTTTTGAGACACGCCGTGAATACATCCCTGTAGGCTTGACGCTAGCATCCCTGCTACCGACAGTCTCAAAACCATAGACTGCCCCGACTTATTGAGAAGCTACATAGTGACGACTGATCATCCTATGAAAAGCAATGATCAATGGTCTAAAGTAATAAATCAAACCTAAATCCTGCAAGTGATTGTGCTATATGTGTGCAAGCACTTGCAGGATTTAGGTTAAACATCTTTAAAAGTAGTACACCGGTTTCTGCCTTCATTTTTACTTTGATAAAGAGCTTGATCTGCTTTGTCTAAAGCTATATTGGCATTATCACCTCGTCGAAATTCAGCTATTCCTACTGATGAGGTGATTTGGCATTGTTGCCCATCATAATGAAAATTGCACTCTTCGAGCATTAGCCGTAATTTCTCATTTAAAGCCATTGCTTTTTCTAGAGAGGTATCTGGCATGACTAATACAAATTCTTCACCACCTATTCTTGCGAACAGGTCTGTCTTTCTGATTTTTGAATTAATTATATCTGCAAACAATTTTAATACGCGATCACCTACAGCATGACCATATTTGTCATTAATTTTTTTAAAGTGGTCAACATCCCATATAGCAATACACAAAGGAGCATTTGTACGCTTCCATCGGTTGAACTCTACCTTAATTCTTTCATCATAAGCCAGTCTATTTGCAATACCTGTCAACGGATCACTTAAAAGTTGTGTCTTACTTTCATGTAATTGTGACTGTAACTCATCTGATTCTTTTTGTGAATCGACAAGTTCATTTATCATTTTTGAATACGTTTGTATGGATATGTCATTCCTGATTTTTTCTGCATGATTATAATCGACAACATGTTTGCGAATGTCTTTCAGGTTAGTTGCGATATCGCGTTTAAGCACAGTTAAATCCGTTGACTGTGTTATGGTTTTTTCAATACTTGATACTCCTGCTTCTACAGAATCTGTTAAAGCCAATGATATGGATGTTGCTTCGCCAGTATCACGGGACATTGAATGCATAAATGACTCTATATCTGCCAACTGTGCACTAATTTTAATTAGGTAAGCTTCAAGCGTCTTTTTTTCCTGCTGAACGGAATGAATACTTTGATTAACCAACTGTACTAATGTGTGGATAATATCTTTCCAGTTTTTTTCACCAGGGCCATTAAGTCCTTTTACCGCATGGAATTTGTCCCTTTTTGATGATGCCGGCAATGCTAGCTGGTTAACTATTTCATTTAGAATGTGGCTTATGTTATTATTCTTATCGCTATTATCAGCGGTATCATCAATACTTGAATTCTGACTTGTTTTATTATCGTTATTTTCTGAGTAAATATATTTAGCAAGCTCAATGGCTAAATCCTGCATGATTTCAGATATTTCCATGTCTGCTCTATCAAAGGTAAAACCAGTACACTCGGAAATATCTTTTATAAATAAATTTATGCTATCACTGTATTGTTGTTTGCTGTTTGATAAATCCTTATCCATCTTAGATAATGACTTTAATAGCTCTGCTGAAAGCTCGTCATCCGGCAGTTTTGAAGCAACAAATGTTTTTACTTTTAAAATGACCTCATCAGATAGAGGTGAGTTTTTATTATCCTCAATATATTTTTTTAAATATGAATACAATGCCGTTTTTTTAGTTTCGTCAGTTCGAAAATCTGCATGATTAATAAGTAAAAATAAATCATCTAAATGTTTATTTAGACTATTTATATCAATATGATCAGCAACTGAACTATTGATATCAGATAGCACATTATTAACCTGATCATTGTCACTACGTGATGCAAGCGATAGCCTGATAACAGCTTTCTTTAATACTTGCTGCATATCCATCAAACGTGCCTGCTTATCATTTAACAGGCGCACAGATTTTTGGTATATCTTTTTTATTTCATTTTCTGGTGATGTTTTCATGTCATCCTCATTATAAAGGCACTGTTACACAGACTTTATTACCATTTTCCTGATATTCAATATTTTTAAAGCTAATCGAATTTGCCAGTGCAATACCACGACCATGACTATCGAATGCTCGATCCGGGCTTATTTCCATGAACTTTCTCCAGTCAAATCCTTTTCCCTGATCGATAATAATAAATGATATTTCATTATCTCTACGAGAAAATTCGACTGTCACATATTTATCCTTATGGGCTGGAGAAGCCAACCTTTTTACAACTTCACTCTCCCAACCACCAGCTGCATTTAATATGGACTTTTCTTTATAAGTGATACCCAAATTTCCATGCTCAACGGCATTGATTATTAATTCTGTCAAACCTAAAACAACTCGCTCCGGATCAGGGCAAGCATTTGCCAATAACGTTGCAAGGCTTCTACCCTCCTCTAGTGACTGAAAATTAAAAATGCCTTTATCCATCATTTTTAATGTTTGTACCGATTGCTTAAGGTTTTTCTGTATTCGTACATAATGTTGATAATCACGTATTGCCGTTTTTACTATAGCAATAAGTGTTGCCTGGTCATAAGGTTTAGACAGATAATAATAAGCACCCGCATTCAAACCTTCTAACATGTTTTTCTTGCCGGTACTGGCTGTTTGCATAATGACAGGCAGGCGATTTATCGTTTCATCATTTTTAATGCGTTTCAGTACTTCTATACCATCCATACCAGGCATCATACGATCTAGCAGGATAGCACTAAAACGATATGGAAATTCCTGCAAAATAGTTAATGCCGCCTCACCACTTTCTACACACACAACATTTATCTCAAACTCATTTAAATAATCGGTGATGAGATCAAGGTTAAATATCTCATCATCGACTACTAATACTGTCACTGATGCCGTTGGATTGTCCGTTGTATTAGATACGGTCATGAAAACCTCGATATACAACTAATCATCACGATTACTCACAACTTGTATGTTATTTACAGTATCAGATTCTTTTACTTCAGTCATGTTTTCGGCACATGGAATACAGGCAAGGGTTACATCATCATTTGGCTCGATATCACCACAAAATTCGGTAAATTCTGCAACTATCTTTGCAAAAAGAAATTCTTTTCCGCGGCAGTTGTCAAGACATTGATTCAAATGCTGATAGCCAAACATTTCACCATTGGCGTTTTCAGCTTCGGTTAAGCCATCTGTATAAATAATAAACTGATCATTTTGGTTTATAGATATCGTATTTAGCTTAAAATTTTCGCTTGTTGTTTTGTCGATACCAAGTGGTATATGGCTGGCCTTTATTTTATTTTTAATCTCACCATTTTGGCTATTTCTTAGATAAATATCTGGCATGCCTCCGTTCCACACACTCGCATGTTTTAAATCTGCATGTATTTTTAATGCACTACACGCCATAAACATGCTTACTGGCAATAAGGTGTGTAACTTATTATTTATATTTTCCAGTATATCTTCTAACTCGAAGCCTTTATTTGTCATTACACTAAATATATCGGCAACCGGTAATGCGCCAATAGCGGCAGAAAGTCCGTGACCGGTAAAATCAGCCAGTAGAATATACAAGCCGCCATCAGGGCGTTTTGCTGTTAAAAAAAGATCGCCACTAAATATTGCTTTAGACTTACTCAAAAGCTGAATTTCTTCAAATTGAATATTTCTTTCAGATAAAGCATAAGCTAATATTTGCCTGGCTACTAACTGCTCATCTATTGAACTTTTATATAACTCCTTTAATTCACGAGTCTGTTTTAATGATGCAAATCTGGCTTTCAGTGCTGTTACTGTGAATGGCTTATACAGAAAGTCATCACACCCTGCCAGCATACATTCAGACAGAAGTTCTTCATCTTCAGCAGAAAGTAGAACAATGACCGGAATAAAAGTACCATAAGCACAAGCACGTAATGTATTAACAAATTCACTAATTGAAACATCAATGTGGTCTGCTTCAATCAAAATAAAGTCTATACGATTTGTATCAAACAGGCTTAAAGCTGCTCTACCTTCACTCGCTAACACAACGTCAAAACCCAGCTGAAATAGTTTTTTATCAACACTAGTTTTAGTAGTACCTGAATGACTAACGACAAGTACACAGCCATGACTTTTAAAAATTTTGTTATCCGTCACCGTTTTCATCAAGCTTAGACTCATGCACCAGTGCCTGATTTCATGCCAACGACTTTTGCGCCAACTACCGCAGGGTCTGTATAGTTAATAGTAAAAAGTTGCTCGAAATTAGCCACTTTTAATATACTATTCACCTGTTCACCAGGGCGATCAATAAACACCGAACCACCACGACATTTTGCATGTTCACGTAACAACAATAACATGCCAAGTGCCGAGCTATCCATGTAAGTGGCTTCACTTAGATTCACATAATAAGCAACATCTTCCTGACCGGGAACTTGTCGATATGTATCTCGAAACTCCTGTGAAACCTTATAATCGAATCGTCCTGAAATATTGATAAGTACTTTTTTCCCATCGTTAGACACTTCTTGACTTACTGACATAACACGCCTCCAAAACATTAAACCAGGCTATTAATTAAAATAGCTTCACAATAAGCTTATCGGCAGGTCGTGGAAAATCCTTAGAAGATGATTGAAATAATTTGATTAAAGCAAAAAAACAGTTCGCCAGAAGTAGTAAAGGGACGAGCTGTTTACGAACTAAAGGATGAACAGAAAGCACAGAGATTTTTTTCTCGTTCCCACGCAGGAGCGTGGGAATGAAAAAAAATCCTGTATATCCATGTAAAAAATTTTACAAACCCATTGTGTGCCTCGGCTTCGATGCGCCACCAATGCTTTTAAAGCTTTTATGAGTTGAAATTAGACTTTTCCATTGATAATTCCCGTTTTAATATCACTCGCTTCAGTATGACGAACCCATACATCACCTGAATTGACATCAAAAACAATACGTCGGTGGCCAAATTCACCCACATGTGCCACTTGAATAGCAATATTTTCTGCCATTAACAATTGCATTGCCGCTGCAGCGTTTTTTGTACCAATAGAGTCTTCGATGTTCTGACCTTCGGATTTCATCATATTTCCACCACCGAATATTTTTGCCTCATACTCCATCAATTTTGTGCCATATTTTGTCGCTTCCTGCTTAAACATTTTCATCACATCGTCAGCGTAGCGACCATCAAGTTTAGCTGTTTCATTTTTTTTCAATTGATGCTTAAGATGGGGATGTTTAGGCAGCGTAAAATGACACATTCCTCCAATACATAATTCTGGGTGCCACAAGGTAATGGAAATACATGAACCCAGTATGGTATGCACATGCGCAGCATTGTTCAAAAAACAAAATTCACCAGGGTGAAGAAAAACTTTCTTATCTGCATGTTTCAATATCAGGCCGCTCCTATAATCCTACTTGAATCAATTCAAGTGATTTTCCGTTACATTGTGTCCGGTTAGTTTTATTCAGTAATATGACAAATTCATCTGCAGAAACAGGTTTACTAAAATAATATCCCTGCATAAATTCACAATCAGAAGCCAACAAAAATTCCAGTTGTCCTTTGGTCTCAACGCCTTCGGATATGACTGACAACCCTAGACTATTTGCCATCGCAATAACCGCTTTTACCAGCTTTGCATCCTGTTTACTGTGTAAAACATTAGCTATGTAACTACAATCAATTTTTAATGAATCAAAATTGTAACGCTGCAAATAAGACAATGAGGCATAACCGGTACCAAAATCATCAATAAGTAATTTAATACCCATGTTTTCTATTTGCTTCATTATTTCAGCAGAACCACTGCTTTCTTCCAATAATATACCTTCAGTTAATTCGAGCTGTATTGCGTCGGATGCTAAATTATTATTTTCAAGTGCATCACGAACCGTTTTCACCAAAGACGAATCAGACTTAAACTGACGAGCTGAAACATTAATGGTAATACAAATATTTTTCCAGCCGGAATCACGCCAGTTTTTCACCTGTTTGCATGCTTGTTTAATTACCCAGTCACCAATTGGCAAAATCATTGCCGTTTCTTCAGCAATAGGAATAAAGTAATCGGGTGTTATCATGCCTAGCGCATCACAGTCCCACCGTAATAGAGCTTCTGCTTTTACAATTCCACCATTTTTTAAATTAACAATCGGTTGATACTCGATATAAAATTCATTACGTTCAAGTGCATGGCGAAGTTGTGACTCAACATTCATGCGCAATTTTGCCTGTACCGTCATTTCAGGTGAATAAAAACAATAGGTGTTTTTACCATCATTTTTTGAACGATACATCGCTGCGTCGGCATGGCGCATTAATATATTACTGTCTTCACCATCTTTTGGATAAACGGCAAAACCGATGCTTGGGGTAATATTTAATTCCTGTCCTTCAATGACAAAAGGTTTTGAAAAACTTTCAATTATGCGTATCGCGACGTGCCTGATACCTGACTCTGGAGGATAGTTGGTTTTGTCATCATCAAGAATAAGTAAAAACTCATCACCACCTAAACGTGCAACAGTATCACTTCGTCTGGCACACTCGGTTAATCTTTTTGCGGCTTCTTTGAGTAAATCATCGCCTGCAGCATGGCCGAAAGTATCATTTATATATTTAAAGTTATCAAGATCAAGAAAAGCAACACATGGTTTTAGCTTATGTCGTTTCGCTTTTACCAGTGTTTGCTGCAGGCGATCAGCAGCAAGGCTTCGGTTGGGCAGACCTGTTAATTCATCATAACTTGCCTGTTTTTTTAATCTTTCTTCTGCAAGCAGTCTTACTTGCATTTCTTTTTCTAATTTCTGATTGATTGACTTCAGCTCTGCCGTTCTTTGTTTAATTTGTTTTTCCAGACTAAGCTGTGCAGAACACAGGAATTCCGCAGCCTGTTTTTGCATTAACTGATTAGTTAACCTCGCCCACAAAACATCAAAGTCTATCGGCTTGGTAACATAATCATTTGCACCTAAATCCAGTGCCTGCACCATTTCGCGCGCCGAACCCTGTGAAGTAACCAGAATAATGGGTAACTGTATTTTTGAATAAGTTTGCCGAAGTGTTTGTAAAACTGAGAGTCCATCCATTCTAGGCATAACAACATCAAGCAGGATAAGATCAGGTAAATTATTATTTGATTCTTTAATGGATTCCTTAATAAATTCCAGTGCTTCTATGCCGTCACATGCTTCTGTTACCTGAAGATTGCCTATTTCAAGTATCTCTCTTATCGCTGAGCGTATAACTTTACTGTCATCCACAACCAGCACATTTAATGATTTACCCGATAAAACGACTTCCTGTATCTCCGGCTCATAATTCATGTTAAACATAAGCAATCACCATTTAATTCGCTAATGCTTTATGTTGCATCTGAAACGATTCATCATCGATCAAAGCTTGTGCAATCAAATTTAAAGGTAAAACCCTGTCAACACCGCCCTGTTTAACAGCAACTGCCGGCATACCGTAGACGACACTTGTTTTTTCATCCTGTGCAATAGTGTATGACCCCGCTTCATGCATTTCTTTCATTCCGGCTGCACCATCATCGCCCATGCCGGTAAGAATGGCTGCTACGGCATTTTTACCTGCATAGCGTGCAGTGGATCGAAATAACACATCAACAGACGGGCGATGACGTGAAACCAGTGGTCCTTCGCGTACTTCAACATAATATCGAGCACCACTTCTTTTTACTAAGGTATGGTAATTGCCGGGTGCTATCAATGCATGACCACGTAATACTGAATCACCATTAGAGGCCTCTTTTACATTAATTTTACAAAGTTCATTTAATCTGTTTGCAAATGAAGCGGTAAAACCCTGTGGCATGTGCTGTACAACAACAATACCGGGAGCATCCTGCGGCATGACTTCCAGCACCTTTCGTACTGCTTCAGTACCGCCAGTGGAAGCACCGATAACAATTATTTTTTCAGTCGTTTTTGACATGGCTCTACCGGAAATACTCGGCAATACAGCATCTGCAGTTAATTTAGGCGCAACTTGTTGTATGTTTCTTTTAAGTTGTCTGACATTTACTTTTGCAGCCGCTTTTACCGCATCAGTTAACTGAACGGTTGCTTCCTGCAGGAATTTTTTCGTGCCGATGGTTGGTTTTTGAATGATATCAATTGCACCATATTCAAGCGCTTTAACTGTTGTTTCTGAGCCAGTTCCGACCAAAGTAGAGCAAATGATAACGGGCAAAGGGTTTTGTGACATGATTTTTTTTAAGAAAGTAATGCCATCCATCCTTGGCATTTCCACATCCAGCAACATCACATCCGGGCAAACGTTACGCAGTTCTTTTGCTGCAAAAAACGGATCCTGACATGCTGCAATGACTTCAATTTCAGGGTCTGAATCTAAAACCTGCGTTAAGGTCTGGCGTACTACGGCAGAGTCATCAACCAGCATCACCTTAATCATTTTTTTATTTTCTGCTTGCATATTCACGTCCATTTCAACTCTGTACTATCGATACATAATTCATTGATATAGTTAAATCTGCGTTAAACCCTAGCAAATTTATCGAACCTACCAGGACTCAACTCATTTTTTAAAGGTTAAACTTTTCGATAAACCATAGGTGCAACTTGTTTAAGTGAATTTTTAATGCCATTCAGGGATTCTGAATGACCAACAAATAAATAGCCTCCATTAATCAGTTGGTTTTCAAATCTGGCAACTAACTCTTCACGTAACTGATTATTGAAATAAATCATTACATTTCTGCAAAAGATAACGTCCATTTTTTCACTTAATGAAAATTGCTTATCCATTAGATTCAGGCTTTTAAATCGAATATTTTGCCTGAGTTTCTGCCCCATTTGCACCAACCCATCAGCAGTGTTTTTGCTGCGTAATAAATATTTTTTTCTCAATTCCAGTGGAATAACTGCAACCTGATTTTCTGTATAAACACCACGACTGCCTGTGTTCAAACAGCTATGCGAAATATCTGTAGCCAGAATATTAAACTGGAAGTTTTTCTGCTTTGCAGCAATCTCATTTAATATAATGCTTAATGTATATGCCTCTTCACCTGTTGAGCATCCTGCGCTCCATATATTAAGATCTCGCCGACCTTCATTGGTTTTCATTTTTTCCAGCTCAGGAACAGCTGATTGCTGTAAATAATCGAAATGATCTGACTCACGGTAAAAATTTGTCTTATTGGTGGTAATAACATCTATAAGCTGCAATTTTTCCAGCTCACCATCAATACTTTCCAGGGTGTGATCAAGATAGGATTTAAAATCACTAAAACCCAGTACCTTTAAGCGGCGACGCAAACGACTTTCGACCAGTTTATGTTTTGAATCAGGAAGCTGTATGCCTACTTCTTTACCTATAAATATAGAAACTCGCTTTAATTCATGCGTCGTTAACTCTGCTTGTTCGTGCGTTGATGCACTAGTTACTTTCTGTAATGCTATATTGTCCATATTACGGTTCCACCTTTTTTCCCCTGCTTATTTATCGCTTATAATCTTATCGGCAGTTTCTCTAGCATCTTTAACCTAGTATCCACTTTATTGCACCGTCAAATAACCGGCATTAATGTGAATATATTATATTTAAGCAGTATTCATGCCAATTAAAACTAATAATTCAATGAAAGTCTTTCAGAAATCATTGGAAATGTTCTTGAGAGTATGTTGTAACTAGTTTATTTATAAATCAGTTTACAAACATGAAGTAACGACGCTGACAAAACTTGAGTGAATTGTTTGCGTGTGATGTGGTTCAGACTTGAGCTAACAAAGTGTGTCGGATTTATTTATTTATTGATCGAATGACTGAGTTCTGTCATAAGCGGACACACAGAAAAAACAAACCCTCCTAACCTCCCTTTCAAAAAGGGAGGGACTAAAGCCTTTTTACCTCCCCCTTTTTTCAAAGGGGGATTGAGGGGGTTTAGTTTTTAATGTCTGCTAAGTGTCGAACTCAGCCATTCAATATCTGACATTACTGTTAGATGAAATGCAGGCTTGCCTTTAGTCACAATTGATTCCTTTTCCTTCAATCAAATGCTCATACTTTTTATCCGTTAATGTTCTGAGGAAGCAGACCATGGCTTCATTTTCATTGAAGGTTGCTGTTGTAACAAATCGATTACCAGAGGCAAGCTCCGCATCGGCTATATTAATATCCACTTCTGGCGGATTCCATTCAACACTGGTTTCAGGGTTAATGGCATGTGTTGTATCACTGCGATTCGCAATATGATTATAAAATTCAACCACCGTAGCCAGGTCACGAAAAACTCCGTTATGCATGTAGGGTTCAGTAACCGCTACATTACGCAAGGTGGGTGTTTTAAATTTACCCCGGTCAGTTGACTCTCCGGTATTATTTTCCAGACCAGAATCAAATCCGTTTGCATTTAGTATGGCTACAACCGGATTTTGTGGCACGCCAATATTGTGGTACTCGTAACCAGTGAAAGTTTCTTTAGTCCTGTTTGCAAAATCAAATTGATCGTGTAGCTGGTGACAAATAGCGCAGTTTGAAAACTGTGAGAAGAACAATGATTTTCCGGTGTTTTCTATCGTTGTCATTGTATATTCACCGGTCAATGAACGATCAAATTTAGAATCAAACGGGGCAAACTGTTCGGTTTTTTCAAAACTGGCGATGCTTTCTGCCATGGCAGCATAAGCCGCATCGACATCATCAAAAATTGTGTCGCCGAATAAGCGATTAAAGGCATCAATATAATCTAAATTTTCCAGTAGCCTGGCAACTACGCTGGTTTTATCCGGCATATTCATTTCCACTGGATTAAGCGGTGGACCACCAGCCTGGCCTTTTAAATCAAGCTCTCTACCATCCAGAAACTGACCACCCATTGCGCCTGTAAAATTTCTATGTGCCTTCTGCTCTGTTTGAAAACGCTGGCGCGTGCCAATATGAAAATCAGGTGAGAACATGGCATAAGAGGCAGTCGGTGTATTTCTATCACCCAGGGAAACACCATCATCACCGAGTGATACGGCTGGAATTTTGCCAGCAGCATCCAGACGACTGTCAATAAAAGCATGTTCCGGTTGGTGACAGGTTGCGCAGGACTGAGTGCGCTCCAATGACAGGTTCTTGTCATGAAACAGCGCATCACCCAATTCAGCTTTAGTTGAAAAAGCGGGGTCTGATGAATTTCCGCAGGCAGAAAGCATAACAATAAAGCCGATTAAAACTGATTTTTTGAACATAATAATAAACTCTCATTTGTATTTTCTCTATCGCAAATACCCCTAATGGCATTTATACACAGCAAGCTAAATATTGCATAAACTCAACTAAATGTAATTGACAAATATCAATTAATAGTAATAATAATCTTATTGACAATCGTTCTCATTCTCATATAAGCTAACCCTTCTAAATCAATCCTGACTATAAATTAAACGTAAAACATGTTCTGAAGGACTAAAAACAATGAAGTTAAAACCAATGAAGCTAAAACTAATGGCAGTCGCCGTCTTTTCATCACTGATTCTCACCGGTTGTGGCTCAAGCTCTGATAGCATACAAACAGACACCGGCAGCGTAACCCACGATTTAACCAACCTGAAAAAAGTACTGGAAACCAATGCAGATATTGCTTTTGCCAGCTATTCTGATTCAGTTAGCACTGCTGAGGCACTTAAATCTGCAATAGATGCATTGGCAGCTAACCCATCGCAAACTACTTTGGATGTTGCTAAAACAGCATGGTTGATTGCCCGTGAACCTTATGGCCAAACCGAAGCGTATCGTTTTCGTAATAGTCCCATCGATGATAATCCGGATACGGCAGAAGCCGAAGATGGCCCGGAAGGTAGTTTAAATGCATGGCCACTAGGTGAAGCATTAATTGATTATGTACAGGCAAGCACCACGGATTTTGGTAATGCAGAAGTTGGTGTTACTGCACATGCCGTTACCGGCATTACTTCCCCCATCGATGCTGCTCATGCAAATGCTAACTCAGCAGACAACATTATTGGCAACACCAGTATTACTATCAACGCAGCACTGCTTGATAATTCAGCGACAGCCGCAGATGAGCATGACGTTATTTCCGGCTACCATGCTATCGAATTTATACTTTGGGGGCAGGATCTGAATAATTCAGGAACCGAGACTTCAGGTACTGACCGTGATTCAGCTGTTAAAACACATGATGCGAGTAACCTGGCAACGGGTGGCAAACGCCCTTTTACCGATTTCATGCTTGATGCAACATGCACCAGCGGCATAAACACCCTGGCTGCATCATCGGTTATCTGCCAACGTCGTCATGATTACCTGCTTGTCGCTGTTGATAAATTGATCGACGATCTGAAATTTGTACGCGATCACTGGCAAGATGGTGTCGCAGACAACTACCGCGATACCTTCACCAACCCGGCTAATTTAACAGCAGCCGAAAAAAGTTTTCTGGAAATTTTGACCGGCATGGGCACAATGTCTGTTGGTGAACTGGCTGGCGAACGTATGCAAATATCACTGTCCGCTAATTCTCAGGAAGATGAACACTCCTGTTTTTCTGATAACACCCATCGTGATATCTGGTTGAATGCAGAAGGTGTCGCCAATATGTATACCGGTACTTATGCAGGTTATGACAGCACGCTTAATGGCACTGCAGACAATACAAGCAGAGCGGTTGATGGTTACGGCATTGATGATTACCTGGTCGATCTAGGTGGTCAGACACTATTGGCAACCAGTGTAAGTGGTGCCTTTGCCCTCACAAAAATCAACTACGAAGCAATTGACACAAAAGCACGTGCTGGCTTTCCAGTGGACGTATTGATTATGGATAAAAACAGCGACAATGCAAAACCGATGAGAGATGCCATTCTGTCACTGAATGCTCAGTCTATCGTCATTGCGAAGATAGCAACTGACCTTAATGTGGGTTCAGCCACTGATGTTAACGATCCCGGTGCCACTGAATGTGATACCACAGACCCAACAGCCGTGTGCCCATAAACACTGGCCAGGTAGGTTTTTAGCTACAAACAGCCGGGGTTAATTTAGCCCTGGCTGTTTGTAACCTTATCTTTTCAGGGTCTTTTTGCCCAAATTATTTCCTTGCAGGGTCATTTCATTCCCGCATTATCTTTTTCTATAGTCAGTCCGATGAACAAGCCAGCACTATATATAATATTAAGTCTCATATCTGCCATTATCGTTAGCCTGATAATATTGGCACCTGACAATAACGCTGTACCTGCATTTAAAGCCGCCGAACTCAGACCGGGTGGCGATACCACGGTTAGCATTAAACCTATGCCATCATTAATGCTGCCTGCAAATAACCTGGCAATAGATAAAATTGCTGATTTTCATGCTGGCAAGGCATTAGCACACCAACCCTGGATAAAAGCCCCCACTATCACCGATGCACGTGATGGTCTCGGCCCGCTCTACAACACAAGAACCTGTCTGGTATGCCACGCCAATGGCGGCAGAGGTCACATGCCAGAAAAAGACCAGCAATTAAACTTTACCCATTTTTTACGCCTGAGCATTCCCGGTTTTGAGCCGATACATGGCGTTATTCCCGAGCCAATATATGGCGATCAATTACAATCACAGTCCACTGCCCTGTCTCACCAGCTTAACCCTCACCAATTATCAGCGGACAAGCCTACCGGCATTGATGGTAAAGAAGTGCCACCGGAAGGTTTTATTTATATTAACTGGGTGGAGAGTACCTACACCTACCCGGATGGCGATGTCGCTAACTTACGCAAGCCAGAAATAGTCATTCACAACCTGGGTTATGGCGACATGCACCCGGAAACATTAATCAGCCTGCGTAATGCCCCGCCCATTCACGGTGTCGGCTTATTGGAGATGATAAAGCAGACTGATATAAATAAAAATGCCGATCCTTTAGATGAAAACCAGGATGGCATTTCCGGTCGCGTTAATATGACATGGGATTTTGAAACCAGTCAACCACGAGCCGGACGTTTTGGCTTAAAAGCCAACAAAGCCAGCGTCCGTTTTCAGGTAGCGGGGGCGTTACAGGGTGACATGGGCATCAGCAACCCCGTGTTTCCCGATCAACCCTGTACCGAGCAACAAGTGCTGTGTAACACCAGCGTTCATGGCAATAATAAAGATGGTTTTGAAATATCGGAACAATTATTGACCCTGATGGTTGATTTTAATATGTCAATTGCTGTGCCAGAAAGGCGAAAGCCTGACCACCCAACAGTGCTGCAAGGTCGTGAGCTGTTTTATCAGACAAAATGCCACAGTTGCCACACACCCAGCTATGTCACAGGAAATAATAAAGAATTCCCGCACCTTTCAGAACAGGAAGTCTGGCCCTATACCGACTTATTACTTCACGACATGGGTGCAGGACTTGCTGACGGTCGCCCTGACTATTTAGCCACGGGCTCGGAATGGCGAACAGCCCCACTGTGGAGCGTAGGTCTTGGTCAGGCAGTGAATGGCAGCAAAAATTTATTACATGATGGTCGCGCTCGAAGTATTGAAGAAGCGATACTCTGGCATGGCGGAGAAGCTGAAAACAGTAAAAACTTATTTGCCCGGCTTGATAAACAACAACGCCTGGCATTAATGGCATTTGTGCGCTCGCTGTAGGCTTAACAGTAGCACCTTTATGAACAACACAGTCTCTTCAATGGCTCAAGAATGTATCGGCAATAAGCCTAAGAGTAGAAAACCATAGAAATATCACTCTGAAAAAAATATGATGAAAAAACCATTAATTAAGCGCAGACAATTCTTAGCCAGTGTTATTGCTGCCGGTTTTTCGCCTGCATTACTGGCGAAATCATCAGCAAAATTTGACACCAGCACAAAAGAATATTTTGTTTCCGCTCAAGGCAATCAGGCAGACAGTTACAGCTTAACCACTATCAACAAAAAACATGACACTACGCAAGCTGCTTTACAAACAATATCAACCGGTTTTCGAGGTCACGGTCTGGCACAAAATCCTGTGCAAAAAAAATCAGTCATTTTATTCGCACGCCGACCAGGAAAAGTTGGTATGGAAATAGATCTGCTTACCGGTAATATCAAACACCGTTTTGAGGTGGCAAAAAACAGAAACCTGCAAGGCCATGGCTGTTTTAGCCACGATGGCAAAACCCTGTTTACTGCTGAAGCCGACTCAACCACTGGTAAAGGCAAGATTGTTGTTCGCGATACGCAGAGCTATAAACAACTGGATGAAATAGAGAGTTACGGCATTGGTCCACATGAAATTAAACTATTGCCTGATGGTAAAACCATGGTAGTAGCAAACGGTGGCATACACACTCGTCCTGAAACTGGTCGTAAAAAACTCAATCTGAAAAGCATGAGTTCCAACCTGACTTATATTGATTTACCCTCTGCAAAAAAGCTGGACACATTTAAAGTTAGCGAAGCCAAAGCCAGTATTCGCCATCTTGACGTGGCCGATGATGGCACTGTTACACTTGCCATGCAGGTTCAGCGTGAAGCGCTTAATCATGAAAAAGTCGTACCACTGGCCGGTGTTCATCAACCCGGAAAAGCCATTGAGTTATTCCACGAGCCGCCCATCATCAATGAAAAAATGCTTGATTACATCGGTAGCGCTGCCATTAACAATTTATCTCGAATTGCCGGTTTTACCAGTCCAAAAGGCAATCTAGTTGCTTTCTGGAATATGGATAGCGGTGACTTTACCGGCTACCACCAATTAGTTGATGTCTGCGGTTTGTGTGTCTCACGTGATCAAAAACATTTTATTGTCAGTAATTCACTGGGTGAAATACGCCAGCTTGATGCCTTCAGCCTAAAAGAAAATAAATCTGCACGTCTGCGATTCACCAATTTTTATTGGGACAACCACATGATAAGTGCATCTATATAAAATCAACACCACCAACATAACTTTTACGGTTACACCATGACGAAACTATTTCTAATTGCCCTTTGCTTTACGCTAATAAGTGCCTGTGAAAGCCAGCGTGAAAATGACCTGCCTGCACCAGGCTCAGCCGACTCATTAAATATTGCCTTAAACAATGCCATTGAGAAAAACATCCTGCCAGGCATATCTTCTTTTAAAACAGAAAGTGAATTACTGCAAACCAAAGTAAACACTTTTTGCAGTAACCCGGCTGACAGCATAAATCGGGATAACCTGACCGCATTGCAAAACCAGTGGAAAACACTTTCTTTACAATGGAATGAAATCGCCATGTTTAACATCGGACCGTTAAACGACAATTTATTTGATCCTAAAATTAATTTTATAGAATCCATGCGTTTACGCGGCACAAACTACACTTCGACGGTACGTACCGGGCTTGCAACCAGATTAAGCGATGCCACACTACTGGATCAAAACTATTTTAATAGTTTGAACTTTAACCATGTCGGTATGCTGGCACTTGAAGTGTTAATTTTTGAAGAAAGCGGCGGTACCAATGCCACAGATTTGAGCCTTATTATTAGTGATTATAAGGCACATAACAACAGAAAATGCGAATACCTAACTGGCATGACCGCATTGTTGGAACGTCATGCCAGTGAGGTTGAGCACGGCTGGTTAGTCAACCATCTAGACACTGGCAAACCTTTTAAAACTATTTTAGTTAATAGCGAACTAGCAGATGGCGCAGAATCTGTGCCAGCATTAATAACCGTCATTCAACAGCACCTTGACTATCTGAAAAAACGCAAGCTCGAAGCAATATTAGACGCGCAAATTGCAGACTATTTCTACCAAAACATCCTGGCAAGTCTGGATGCGATAGAAAGCCTGTTGCAAGGTGTTAATGAAGATAGCTATAGCTTCTTCAATCACATGCTATCAGGCGGTTTTTCTGAGCAGGTAGACATTGTTAAAGCGAATTTAAACACGGCAAAACAGGCAGCTATTGCTGAAAACCGCAGTGAACTGACAATTTCTATCGGCTTACTTGATGGCAATTTTAAACGGGAAATTCCAAACAGCCTTAATGTCACACTGGGTATTGTTTTTACTGATGGGGATTAATCTGCGCCACATCCAGGCAAACTACCTGGCAGATCAATTCATCTCATATAGCTGCCAAACATAAATAAATACTTAAAGAACATTGCACTTCTCATGCAAGGTTCTTATTTAGAAATAGTTATACATTATAAATTAAACAAAACAAAACAGGGTAACACCATGAAAGCATCAAAACTTTGTACTGCAATTGCCGCCTGCCTGTTCAGTCAACCACTGCTGGCACAGACTGATCAGCAACGCATTGAAGCACTGGAAGAACAGGTCGAAGCATTAGCCGCCGCTTATGAATCCAGCGAATCCAATTCTGAGTCAAAAGTGCATATCGGTGGTTATGGCGAGCTGCTTTATCACAACCTTGATCGAAATGGTGTTGATGACATCGAGTTAAACTTCCGCCGCTTTGTGATGTTTTTTGGCTATGACTTTAACGACAAAGCTCGCTTTGTTTCAGAACTTGAAGTCGAAAATACCTTTGTTAGTGCAAGTAGTCGTGGCGCTGTCGAACTGGAGCAAGCCTACCTGGAGTTTGATCTGCAAGATAATATATCTTTAAAAACAGGTATTATTCTGATGCCTATTGGTATTATCAGTGAAACCCATGAGCCGGGAACATTTTACGGTGCCCAACGCCCGATTATCGAGAGGACTATTATTCCAACAACGTGGTGGGGTGGCGGTGTCGCATTAAATCACCGATTTGCTAACGGTTTAAGCTATGATGTTTTTCTTTCTGAAGGTTTAAAAACAGATGATCCCAGTGTATCACTAAACAGCGAGCCCTTTAACCTCAAAGGCGGTAAACAAAAAACCTCTTTTGCTGATATGCATGACCTTGCTCTTACCGGCCGTATAAAATACACCGGCAAAGCTGGAATGGAAATCGCTACCTATGCACAATACCAACCTGATCTGGATCAAAGCGCCATCAACTCCTACGCTGACTCTGCTTATTTACTAGGCGGCCACGGTATTTACCAATTCGGCGATTTCAAAGCAACAGCTTTGTATGCCATGTGGACAGTCGATGGTGATGCTGCAAAAGCCGCGGGTAAAGACAAGCAGGATGGTGGCTATGTGGAATTAAGTTATCGTCCAATACCAAAACTAGGATTTTTTGTCAGGCAAAACCAGTGGTCACAAGAACGCGGAATAGACAAGAGCCAAACAGATGCTGGCTTCAACTACTGGCCATACGAAAACATCGTATTCAAGTTTGATGTGCAAATCCAGAATGACGATGCTAAAAATGAACCTGACCCTACAATTAGCAATTTAGGTGATGGGTTCAATCTAGGTATGGGTTACCAGTTTTAAAAAAGCTAACCCTGGAGATTTAGATGAGTAGTGGCACATGGATGTGCCGAAAAAAACGTTACTATTTTATATACTAAGCGGCATAAGTCAGCACTCTGTCTGACAGGCAGTAGCAGATATTTTTACGACCGGTTTCGACACATAGCTGACATTTAGAATCAAAATAATTTTAGCCGCGAAGGTCGCTCCTGCGCATCCTTGCGCCCGCGACATTAGTGCTATCCATGCACGTCAACGCAAAAAGCACAAAAAAACAGAAAATTTCCTGATTAGCCATGAGAGCCAGCTATATTTATATTTTCATTGTAAAGCAACAGCTTAACTTGCTACTGTCATCTCGACCAGAGGGAGAGATCTTGAACTACCGTGGTATAAGATCTCTCCCTCTGGTCGAGATGACAGTAATAAAAATGATTTTACGAACTAAGGCCTTTCAGTTAGACTGAATATTATGGCTAATCAGGAAAAATTTTTAAATTTTAGACCGTAGACCGTGCTGAAAGGCTCTATAAAACAGTAAAGGTTTTGCTTTTCTTTGCGCTTTTTGCGTTCTTCACGGCTAAAAAATTCTCATTTGTTAGTCAGCTAATGACCGTAAGCAGTCATTCGCACGATAAGTAAACCTGACACGTTTTGTCAGGTTAAGTCTGAGCCACTACAACTAACTTTATAAGAGTTCTGCCCTGGTGATTCCACATGTATGATGTTGCAGCGCAACCTTTTTACACATGATGACAGACATAGATTCCATAAGCTTGATTTTGATTGACTATTTAATGGACGAACATCAGACACACATAATTCACCATTACTAAACAACACTTCAAGTTTTTCAACCTCAATTTCTAACTGCACGACAGTATGTTTGCACGATCTATTATGTAATATCATGATATTTATAATATTGTCTTTAGGCATTAATGATCTAGCAGGGAGTAATAATTAAATCACAACAATTTATTTATACCCTGTTATTTTAAATAACTGAATTAAATTAATTAAAAACGGCACATCCTTATGCCCGGAAGCATCCATGAAAACCATCATTATTTCGTTAAAATTAATTTATTCAGCCGGGTTATTCTTAAACGGTATTGTTCTTTTCCATGCATAATAATAATAATTTCATTGCTGTCTCCGAACAGGTCGGTAGAAAAAAATTTTTAGTTTCCGTAAGCGGTAATTTTTCATGTCTGGTTGAATCTTTTATCACTTTCATATCCATTATTTTTGCCTTATCCACATGTTAAATCTGCCTTCATTCGAATGATACCTTCATCATTATTCTATTATTCGTATCACCCCTTAGGGGCTTACGTTCAATCCTATTCTTTCCGTCCTTTGATTCGTTACAAGAAAATTTCTCCTGCATTTTCCCGTATTGTTAAAATGGACCGTCCATCCATGGACATAACGGCACTTCCCTGTGCCGTTATGTCCATGGATGGACGGCCATGTTTGCAATTATGGCGCAAAGAGCCAGGAAGGCGGTGCCATTAACGAACCAAAAAATAGTAAAAAACCTCTATGTTATGCCACAACTTCGTTTAACCCACGGGCAAAGGCAGCAAGACTGGCACGCCTCAAAATAATCAGTGGCTTTCCTGTGCGATTGCAAAATTGTCTGACACGATGAACAGCATTATGACTAATACAATCAATTGGGCAAAACACCATATCAGCTTTCGGTAACAATGAATTTAAATGCTGACTGCCATCATTTAAACCACCATCATGATGTATAAATGTACCATTTTTGTCTTCTACCAGCGCGCGAAAATGAGCACATTGTTTGTCACGACCACCTACATAAAGCACGCAACTACCGGCTAGATTTCCATTTGATACACATACATCCTGATTATCACAGGATGAGCAACTTTGATTTAAATAATTTTGAAGTGTTTGCTCCATGGCATTATTTTCTTTACGCAATTCCTGACATTGTGTTTCTGCCAAACATATCTGATCACCACAGGTTAATGCCGATTTTTTCCATTCATCAACGCTTATTTCAAGGTAATGCACTCGATTAAGATTTGTATCCAGCTT
>CAZALW010000002.1:25628-49388 GCA_964485705.1 uncultured Thiotrichaceae bacterium | reverse complement strand
TCTTCGATAATAACTCTTATATCGTCCAGGTTATGTTTAAAATTATATGGCACATCATTTTCTATTTCGACTGAATAGAAATATTCTCTACCAACTACCGCTTTTTCAGGTGGCATCAGGGAGGTAATGTGTGGAGGAAGATTAGGTGAAATATCAACATTAAAATATTGGATTTCTTCAGCAACCGCACCGCGTGCATCCCGCATATGTATTTCAAATTGATAGTTCCCTGCTTCGGCGGGGTTCCATCTTAAGCGCCTGGTACACCATATTGGATGGGCAGATGAATAGGGATTATAACAATCCAGAAACGCGCCATCAGGGGCGTTTTTTAAAGTAATATCAGCCGCATCTCCGTCATCATTATCAGTGTATCTAACATAGAAAGGATAAGCTGTAATACTTTTTTGTAATCCGTCAGTGTTGTAAACATAAGGTACGCCAACAGTACCTTTAGTATCATGCGCCACATTTTTGACCAGGAATTCAGGAGGGGTATTTGAAAAATGATCTCTCGCCCTATGTCGGCTCGGGGGAAGATATTTAGATATTTCAAATGCATGTATGGCTACTGCACCTTGCGCATCTTTGACCTCAATCACTACTTTTTGTGGTATATAGTAGATATGGCTAACTCTCGAGAATTGTACAAAATCCCAACTTAGTAATCCATTAGCATCAAGCATCATCGTTTGATGCCCTTCAACTAACCTGTAAGTTAAATTATTTCCTTCTGGATCTAACGCTAGAATTTGGTATTCATAATTACTTCTAGTAGCAGCCGAAAGTTCTGGCGTAGAGCTTATAACGGGTGGCAAGTTCTGCTGTGATGAGGCCCAATTAATAGATTCTAGTGATGTGTAAACACCCACTGTTATTGTAATTTGGTCTTGCCCTTCATTCAAACCCTGGTAACAATATTGCGCATTACCTGAGGCATCAGAAAAAACATAAGCTGTTGAACTATTTGCCCCTTCTACCAAAAACTTAAGGCGAACGCCATGTACAGGCCTACTGGTCAAATCGATTACGGAAGCGTCTATGCAGGCTTCTGTTGCGACTGGCATTGTCTCTGGTGATGATGTTGTTATATTTGAAACAGACTCAGGTAAACTGAATGCCATGCCGCCCAGGTAACCATAGGTTTCATAGAGATCGTTGCCATAAACATACAAGCCGAATGGTGTGTCAGACTTAAAATTATGCGCTCCATGTGCAATTTCTATCTGAGCATAGGAGAAATCACTTTGATCTATACTGTTAAATACACTTGCGTCAACAAGTTGACCGTCCTGGTATAAGGTACCAATCGCACTCGTTGGCATTATTATATTAACAACATTGATATCTAATTTATCAGCCGGTGTAGTAATGGTATATTCAGTTAAATATTGCTCTGATGGAGGAACAGCAATCATAAAAGGGTCAGCATAACCATTTGGCAATCTTGGTCCAGTATCACTAAATCGATCAACTGTTGCTCCATTTGCATATTGAAGAACAAGAACCGGGTGCGTTGTTTTAATTTCTTGTGGTTCTGACATTTGATACTCATAGTATCTTTGGCTATCAATCCGGCTTCTTAATGAGCCATTAATATAAATATCTGTGCCATCAAATGGCGCTATTATTCGAAAGGTATCTGATGATCGTTTAAACAAAGGTGCTGTTAAATAAACTGTCGATAAGCTTTCAACTGGAGGAAGTTGTTCAACTAGATGGTCACAGGCCTGTACGAGTGGGACACCTGCACAAGGGTGTTGACCTAATACACCAATGGGTTTATTTGACTCAATCAATGTACCTGTTAGATCAGAGTGTGCAGAACCACCTGGTTCAATGTTGTAAACCTGACCAGCATTTAAAGTAAGGGTAAAAGTTTCGCCTACTTTCACATGCTCATAACCGTGCTCTTGTAGATTGGCCAGGAAAAACAGATCCATGGTTGGTTTAATTTGAATTTCTGTATTATCTTCAGAGGCAATAAGACCAATTATAGGATCTCTGGTAAAGCCTCCTCCACTGGGACCATAAACCGTATAGTGTCCAACGATATGACTCTTACCCCATGATGTTGTTGGCAAAGCCAGGAAACCATCCGTCGTAAACTTTTTCTGGTTAAACATGTAAACAGATATGTTATTAGTAGCAGTAATATGTATAGACTTATCTGTCAGTATTTTATTGACATCTTGACCACCTACAGCTGCTACATCAGTGGCTGAGATTAGATATTCAGTTACCTCTCCTGGAATAAGACTGATTTGTTCAGATACTCCGAGTGATTTAATCTCAAGATTAACAATTACATTCGAATGTTGCGTTACCAGGTAAATGAAATAAGTATTGGTGTTGTTGGGGTTTTGTTTAAAATTAATTGAAAATGGCACCCAGAACTCTGTACCTTCATGTGTTGTAGTCCGTTCTGCTGATAATAATTCCACTGTCACCGTCTGCGTCACAGACAAACTATTTCCATCTTCGACGACAAAACTAAAGTCATAGTTACCCGGTGACTGACCGTTGTTTGCCCATGAAGCTTCACCCGTTTGCGCATTAAAAGTTGCACCACCTGGCGATTGCATCATTGAGTAAGTCAGACTATCGCCATCAGGATCTACCGCCTGTAATGTGTAAACCCAACTATCACCTGACACAACAAAGTTGATTGGGGTTGATGTTATTTCAGGTGTACGATTCGTGTTCACAATTGTTAATGTGAAACTTTGCGTTGTACTGGTGCCTTGCCCATCCTGCACCTGTATTTCAACAGGGTAATTACCCGCTTCATTATAGCCAGGTGTCCAGCGGATGAGTCCATTAGTATCAACACTCATGCCCGTAGGTGCAATCGTTAAAATGTACGATAAAACAGAGTCATCTGGGTCTGTGGCGTTAATTTGATATTGGTAAAGTACACCTTCAGTGCCATCCGTAACAGGTGTTGATGTAATTAATGGCTGATCATTGATACTGATAACGGAAAGTGAAGCCGTGGCAGTATTGGAATCAATTTGACCATCATTTACAACAAACGTGAACAGATCACTGCCATTCGCATCAGCGTTTGGCGTATAAGTAAGATTCGGTGCAATGCCAGATAATAAACCCAGAGAAGGCGGCGTTATTATTTGGTAGGTTAATGCATCACCATCCGGGTCAGCACCTGCCAGCGTAATGGCAACGGTAAAGTCTTCATTGGTTGTAATTGTCTGAGAAATTGCAGTTGGCGCATCATTTACGCCAATAACTGAAATCGATACAGTAGCAATTGCGGAATCTATCGTGCCATCATTAACTACGTACGTGAATACATCGGCTCCATCATAATCAGCATTGGGTACATAGGTGAGATTGGGCACAACCCCCGTTAAAACACCATTCGTTGGTTGCGTTAACAGGGTATACGTCAGGTTATCACCATCGGCATCAATAGCGGATAATACAATCGCTAGATTGGTATCTTCATTTGTTGTTATGTTTTGTGTTTCAGCGACTGGCGCATCGTTTTCTGCTGCCACTGTGATAGAGATTAAAGCGACATCTGAATTAACAACACCATCATTGGCAACAAAACCAAAACTGTCGTTGCCATTAAAGTTACTGTTTGGTGTATAAACCAGGTTTGGCACTGTGCCACTCAGTACACCATTCGACGGGGTTTGAGTAATGGAATACGTTAACGTAGCATTATCGATATCAGATGCGGATAAAACAATAGTTAAATTAGCATCTTCATTGAGTGAAACGGTTTGTGACACTGCGACAGGTGCATCATTCACCGCCTGTACATCAAATGTCACTGTGGCAATATTTGAATCAACCACCCCATCATTTGCCAGATACGTCAGGCTATCCGTTCCACTGAAATTACTGTTTGGCGTG
This sequence comes from uncultured Thiotrichaceae bacterium, assembly GCA_964485705.1. Classification (GTDB taxonomy): domain Bacteria; phylum Pseudomonadota; class Gammaproteobacteria; order SZUA-229; family SZUA-229. The sequence goes on along the minus strand of CAZALW010000002.1, from coordinate 45,503 downwards.
TAGATCAGGTTTGGTGCAATACCACTAATAGCGCCATGCAAAGGCTGTGTTTGTATCTGATAACTTAATGCATCCCCATCAGGATCATTCGCACTAAGCGTTAAATTAGAAGGGGCGTCTTCCTGTATGACCAGTGCCACCGATGTCGCAACAGGGGCTTGATTTGATTGCAGTGTGACAGACAGGTAACTTTCAGTGATATTGCCTGCACTATCGGCTACCTGTACCGTGAGGATATTTAAACCATCCAGTAATATAACTGGATGTGAAAAACTACCATCGGTTTGTAAAGTGACGGCACTGCCATTAATCGTGGCAGTAATAAAGCTGCCGGTATCGTATGCTTGACCTGTGATAGTCACTAAAAAATCAGTGACCAATGTACCGTCTGCAGGACTCGTGATGTCAAGAACTGGCAGTGTTTTATCTAAATTAATTATTACACTAACATCAGCGATATTGCCCGCAATATCAACTGCAGAGCCTGTAACCATCTGACCGGAACCTTCAGTGCTAATAACTGTTAATGCTGGACAACTAGCAATACCAGATACATCATCCGTACAATCGAAGGTCACTGTTACATCTGAACGGTGCCAACCATCAATATTTGCCTGCAGTGCAACATTGGCAGTGATAACAGGCGCATTATTATCAACACCATCAATGTTAATGATTAAAGCACTACCAGGTTTACTCCTAACCTCAACAGAAAGTTCATTTATTAGCTGAAGCGTTACAGTTTTCTCAATATAGTCAATATTTTGATTTAGTTCATTTGGCGAAAGAATTTCCACTCCGTTAAGTGTGATTACACCAGATGAAACGCGCTTATATTCATTTCCTGTTAAACCACCATTATAGATTTTTAGCAGGTAACTACCGGCATTCATCACTACAATCGTGTCCGTTTCAACAATTGGTGCTCCTGAATTACGTAGAAAAACACGTGGCTCGTAAACAGAATACTCTGCTGCAGTGGCTTCTGTTGGTAACACTGAGACAGTAACAAGGAAGATAAAAATAAGTAAGCCTGCCAATGCTTTAGAAACATAAACAGGAAAATAATTATTGGTCACATTGAAACTTCCTTATAGTTAAGACAGTGGATAACTTACACGCAAATTTAGGGGCTGTAAATTTTACTGTGTAACTGCCATTGTTAAATGTAATCAGTCGACTCTGAAAAACAAATAATGCATTGATTACTAAGGTAAAAGAATTGATTTTTGGTGATTTTTTCGACCAGCAATGTGGACCACTTTAAAAAGCTGTTAGCTGTGTGAATTTTCATTCCCTTATCCATTGTTCAGAACACAGGCATATGTAAAAAATATTAGCGTGAAATTTTTTCGCGAAGCATGTTAAACACACTTTTAACGAAAAATATACTGAAATTTTTGATTTTCTGCAAATTTAACACAAATGTAATAATATCGTCATAAATCTTGAGAAGAAAAGCAAAATGGAGACTGTGTTTTCGCCTAACACCTTATCCATTTACTTGTGTTTTAAATGATTGGCGTACGTCTAGACCCATTGGACTTCAAACCCCTTAAACAACCGACAAAGCTAGTATCCGATCCAAGTCAAATCTATCATCATTTGCCGAATCCATAGTAAAATCATACTCGCCATGTAAATTGATGTGACACCAGGTCAAAACCGAACCGTTAAGGATGGATTGTGCTGCATCTGCACGCTCAGAGGCATTCTTTAGATTTGCCAGATACTCCGACAAATAAAGGTAGTTCCACAAGACGATGGCATTTTGAATAAGCATTTTACAGGCTGCCGTGAGATCCTGTTCTTCTTTCAAACCTTCTTGTATCTCCTGGTTGTTTGCAAAAAATATCGCCCTGGCAAGTTTGTTGGATAGCTCAACGCGATTAAGCTGTTTTTCAATCCGCTGACGCAATTCCATGTCGTCATAATATGTCAACAAGAAATGCGATTTCATGATACGACCAAATTCTTTCAGTGCATTATACAGTGGGATTTGCCTGGTATAGGAGTTAAGCCTGGTGAAAAGACGAGAGGCTGATGTTTTTTTTAGTTTGATTGTCACCATAAAACGTAACATGTCCTCCCAGTTATCTTTGATCAACTTCTGCTTGATTGCCCGACTGGGTTTTAGTATGTGACCTTTTTGGATGTGCTTTTTCTTAGCGTCAAAATCATAAATCGATTGGCTTTCAAGTCCTTTTATGCGCGGCGCAAACGATGTTCCCAAAAAGTGAGCGGCACCAAATATTGTCTCGGTATAGCCATGCGTATCAGTACTGTAGATGTCACTTTTCACAACATCATTGTGGGTTATGCCATCGAGAACATACGCTGCTTCTCGCTCAGAAGCACTTATAACTGTTGAATAGAAAAGTGCCTGTCGCTCGTCTATGAACGTGTAGACAGTGGAGCCTTTATCACTGCCAAAATATTTGAATGAATATGCAGAATTTAAAGAATCAACAGCCACGTAGTATTTCTGTCCATCACTGCTTGTGTGTAACTGGTTGGTGTCATGTCGATATGCGTTAGCAAGAGACAGTTTATCGATATAGTCAACAATGCTGTCACTGGCTGCTTGAATATTATTAAGCCCAAAGAACCAGGTAACGGTGTTGTTAAGAACATCTTCACTAATTTCCACTGAGATATTAGCGATTCGATTTAATCCCAGGTTACAGCCTTTGCCAAGAATACCAGCTAACAGCACATCCAGTGAGAGTTTCATTTTTTTGTGCTTATTGGAGAAGTGTGTGAAGCTGGATTTAAAGTCACAAACCTGATTAACATCTGCCAGAATTTTCTGGATAGGAACATAGCCATTTTGCATAAGCGTGTCACCAACAAACCCCAAATTACTGTTGTCAATTTTTGGTGTTTTGACCTTGGGCTTTTTGTCACTATTAAGCTGAAAGTACGGGTTATCACCGGCAATCAATCGGGCATTTACATCTCGATCTTTTAACCAGACTTCTTCACTGATGAGATAATCAAATATACCTTTGTACTTATAAGTTGCGTCAAAGATAAGTTGATCAGACTTAATGTCATCAGCGATATGCGTAAAAAGCAGTGCTTTATAAAGTGAAACCCTGAATTCTTCTTTCTGAAGAACCGCATCACGCTCGTCTTCTTTTAAGAATGTCAGTGGTGGGTTATGTCCAATATCGCCATCCATTAGTTTGAAGTGTTTGATTGCTGTGAGTAATTTTTTATTGGCATTTTGATTAGAAAACTCCATGGTTTTTAGTATATTTGATACCCGTCGTTGCAACCGCAGAGACAATAACTCCAGGATATCAAAATAACGCTCATTCCCGGTTAAATCAGCAAGAAACGCCTGCATTTCATGGACGCGATCCTGTTCCTTTTCATAAAAAACTCGGTCGCAAGCGAGCCGAGTTTTAAAACAAAACAAGCTGCCTCGGCCTGCTTTCCTTCTTCTCATGTTCTGCAAGTTGACCCCGAACGTAAGCCCTAATCACTTCCTCATTGGCATTGCCTATCGTTTCAACAAAGTAACTCTGTGTCCATAATTTACCACCCCAAAAATATCGCTTCTTTATCTCTGGATAACGCCGGAAAAACTCTCTTGCCGAAATATTTTTGATCACTTGCATCACATGGCTTGGTGACATCTTTGGCACTCCTCGAACGATCATATGAAGGTGATCTTCAGGTATTTCTAATTCAATGATATCAATATCATAGTCATACCCAATTTTCTCAATAATTCCTTTCAACTTTTCTCCATAAGGCTCACAGAATACCTTATGCCGATATTTCGGTATCCAAACAAAATGCTACATCAACCGATATACATGATGCGTATTCTTTTGTAACTCCATAAGCTGGACACTTCACAATGGGAAAAACACCCCATTGTAAGCTATCCAGCTCGGGGCAAGCCACCCGAGATTTACGCTTTTCGGTTAAAACAAATATAGTATGTATATATGTGGTATGTAATACAGTATGAAATAATCGGAGTACATTATGGCAAGAGGTGGGATTAACAAAAGACTGGTAAAAGAAGCGCGAGAGGCGATACTGGCAAAAGGACAAAATCCGTCTATTGATGCAGTACGTGTAGAATTGGGTAACACCAGCTCAAAGACCACAATCCACCGCTATTTAAAGGAGATTGAAGAAGCCCAAAGCGCAAGACTGGATGATGAGGCATTACTCAGTAGTACGATAAAAGACCTGGTAGCCAGACTTGCATCAAATCTTCACACTGAAGCAAAAGACATTGTTAAGGAAGCCAACAAACTTCATAAAAATCAACAGCAAGAATGGCAAGATCAAGATAAAAAACAGAAATCAGCAATCACTAATGCGGGAAATATCATCACTAAACTGAAAAAAAATTAATGAATGTAGAGCAACAACGATCAATAATTGCTGAAGATTCACAAGCCACATCCATCAAGAACCAACGCCTGGAGCAACAAATTATCGATCTGGTTGTATTGTCTGAAGAAAAGGACAAGCGGATACAGTCGCTGGAGGAGAAACATAAACATGCCCGCGATGCCACAGAGCATTACCGACGATCAGTAAAAGAGCAAAGAGACCAGGATCAGCGGCAGCACGAACAACAGGTTCAACTATTACAAACTGAACAGCGCCAACTAGGTCAAACCTTATCTATCAAGCTGTCAGAGATTACCTAACTAAACAGAGAAAATGCTCGCTTTGTTACTGAAGTAAACGAGACGCGAAAGATAATCCCATCATTGAATAAAAAAATACAGTTATTAGAAAAACAGTTAAGCGCAGCCATCACCAAGGTCGCTTCACTGACAGCTGGGCAAACGGAGCATCAAAAATTTACCGACAGGCAAGATGAGAAACTGACTAAAGTAAAACATCAACTTGTTGGTGCTATCCAAGTAAAACAGGAACTCGACATTGAAATTGCCACTCTTAAAGCAGAGTTAAACGTCAAAAAAGAAATTTTCGACAAAATTGATATTATCGCGCAACAAGTTTTTTGATTTCTGAGATTTTGATCTGAGGACTTTATCCCTTTTGGCTATAACTCAAACTTTGTAGTATATTCAAGAAAATCACCAGGCATATAAAAGCATTGACGGTGTTGGATAAAAAAAGGTGCTATCATTTTGTTGCACATCAAAGAGTTAAGGCAAGTAAGTGGACGTTTCTTACCGCTTTTGTAGTTAAACCCCACTAACGGATTACGCAAGGCATGGAATACTGATACGGTTTTCGGGTACACACAAACGATACAATGAAATCAAAGATATTGAAAATATTCCTGATTAGCCATGAAAGCCAGCTATGTTTATATTTTCTTTGCAAAACAACAGCTTAACTTGCCACTGTCATCTCGACCAGAGGGAGAGATCTTATACCACGTAGTTCAAGATCTCTCCCTCTGGTCGAGATGACAGTAATAAAAATGATTTTACGAACCAAGGTCTTTAAGTTAGGCTGAATATTATGGCTAATCAGGAAAATATTTGAGCTCACGTTATTATGAAATTTGTTCCAGTAGAATAAATCAATGATGAACCCAAGGCGATTGTTGCGATGCCCATAACGCCTTGCAAACTATTATGTAACCAGGTAAGTCCTTTTGCAGAACGCCTTAAGGGTATGGCGATAATGACTGATAATGCTGCCATACCGACTATCGAACCAATACCGAATAACAGCATGTAGATGAGGCCAGTGACCGGAGACGAGACGGTTTGTAAGGTGAGTAAAATTAATGCTGCCGAACCGGCCATACCATGCATCAAACCAACAAAGAGAGCTCTACGCGGGAACGTACTGGTATGTTTGTGTTGATGTTGCTTTGAGTCGTGGACTGTTTCATTCTTATGTTTATGTGCATGAAAATGCTGTTTGTTATTGCCATGCTGATGTGTGTGAAAATGGACTTTGTCTCGAACCATTCTTCTTATGACATCCACTCCTAAAACCAGCAACATAATGCCAACGATGAATTCGAGACCAAGTGCCATCTTTTCTGGCACCACGCTATCCGTCAGGATAACGATGGAACCAAACAGGAACAGGGTAATACTATGACCCAGACCCCAGACAGCACCATGTTTGACTGCACTTTTTAGTGAGTTGGTGGTTGTTGCCAGTGATGCAACTGCTGCTACGTGGTCGGCTTCCAGAGCATGGCGCATGCCGATTAAAAAACCTATAAATAATAAACTTAACATGGTTTATTTACTTCGCTGTTAGTTGGTGTTGTGACACGGTTAATGTCAAAAGATGCGTCCAGCGGTTGCTTCCATAAAATACTGCTTAAATCTTTTTTCATTTGCTCAAACTGCTTCTGGTCATGCTTTTTTTCTTTTTCATTGAGGTAATCATCCACATTGAGTCGATCCAGTAACTGCAAAAATGAGTCAGGCACGATATCGTCATGTAGCTTTATATGAATGGTTTTGTTGTTAGCTGTTACCCACCATTCAAATCTCATATTTGAATTGCATCCCGAGTTGCAGCTCTGGTGATTAACACTATCGTGCAACTGAAAATGATTCGACGAAATAGTTGCGGTAATCAGTTCAATAGCATCTTTAACACCGGGACCGGGATGACCGCTGATGATTGATAAGTTATCGCGTGACCAGGTTGTTTGGTCTATAGTTGAAAATTCTCGTGCAGCTATTTGCATAGCCCTAAAACCAACCGTACAACCAAACCACGAATCACCTTTGTGGAATGACTTTAGGTCTTCATAATCAAAGCTGGTCAGTTTACCGTCTGCGAGTATACTGACTGCTGTATCTTCGACGACAGAATCTGTGCGGGTGCTTGTCTTCATAATTTTTGTGTTTATTGGTTCGTAAAATCCGTCAACATATTTTATTTTTTATCCAGAATTTAGCATTGATTCCAGGGCAGACCATCAAACCTCCAACCATTGATTGAACTGCGATGATGCTCATCATTCAGTTCTCCTTCAAATCCAGTATTTACGTGATAAACATTTTTTATGCCATCTTCCAGTAATTTTTTACCGGCTTCATGCGAACGGTTGCCACTCCTGCAAATTAAAATAACCATGGCGCAATGTGTTTTATCACTACAAATAATATTGCCTAAAAGTAACTTTCTAACTTCAGCAACAAAATGTCGATTGACGACCCAGTCGGGTTCATTAATCCAGGGTATATGGATGGCATCTTTTGGATGACCTACAAATAAAAATTCCATATCAGATCGAATGTCGATTAACATCGCCTGTGCGTCATTTTGTAAAATTTCCCATGCTGTTTTTGGTGCTATTTCTTTAGGTGAACTCATTATTGTTTTCCTCAGTAGTTGACGAGCAGGGTATGCATCAGGTCACAGCTAACGGTCAAAATCATTGTTGTATCACCATCTAAATTCATTATTTTGTTTTCCCATATTTAATCTCGCGGCCGCAGCGATAACTGCCTGACCCAATGCAATGCCACCGTCATTGGCAGGTATCTGATGATGCGTGAGAACCCGTATGTTTTTTTGTTCAAGACCTGCAACAACAAGTTCAAACAAAGTGCGGTTTTGAAAGACACCACCGCTAAGAGCAATACGGTTAATATTGTTTTCACTGGCGAGCATACTTGATGTATTGATAATGGTCAGGGCAAGCCCGCGATGAAAACGTGCCGCGATAATATTGCTAGTAGTTTTAGCTTTTAAATCATCAAGTAGTTCTGCCCACATCGGTGTTGGATCTAGCACAGAGGTTTCCTGTTTTCCATTTGGACGGGGCTTTATGAGTTTGAATTGATAGGGGGAAACATCTTTTAAGCTTTGTTTGTCGATGCATGCCTCCAGTGCCATCGCAGCCTGTCCTTCATAGCTGCATTGCTGAGGCGCTAAGCCTGTTGCTGCAGCAATGGCATCAAACAGGCGGCCAGCAGAAGAACTCAGTGGTGAATTGATGCCTTTGTTTATCATCTGCTGTAAAATTTTAACGGGTTTTTTATTTAACGTTTTACACAGTTCCAGATGGCTATATTTTTGTGTGAATGCGTTCCAACCGTGTGCGGCACTGAGTTGTGCCCAGGTATTGCGCCAGGGTTCGCGCATCGCCTGAGATGCGCCGGGTAAGCTGACCGGTTTTAGATGCGCCAAACGTTTGTAGTTCTGGTAGTCGGCGAGCAGAAATTCACCGCCCCATAACGTTCCGTCATCTCCAAAACCCAGGCCGTCAAAGGCAACACCAATGACAGCACCTTCATCGAGGTCGATATTGTTGTCTATCATGCAGGCAGCAATATGTGCATGATGGTGTTGTATCTGAATGAGCGGTAAGTTTTTCTTTTCAGCCCAATTGATACCGAGTTTAGTGGAAAGATATTCGGGATGTTTGTCAACGGCAAGGACTTCTGCCTGGTGTTGGTATAGATCAAGATACAGTGAAAGATTTTTCTGGTAATCATCAAAAGTGCGGGTGTCTTCTAAATCACCCATGTGTTGAGATAAAATAGCGTGGCCATTTTTCAGTAAACAAAAAGTACTTTTTAATTCGCCACCAAATGCCAGCAGTGGCGGGTGATGATCAAAACCGGGTGGCAGAGTGATGTGACCTGGAGCATAACCTCTTGCCCGACGCAGTATCTGTATCTGTCCGTTCATTTGCCGCACCACTGAATCATCAATGCGGTTTTCAATCGGCCGGTTATGCAGCAAAAAAAGCTTCGCAATATCACCTAAACGATTTACCGCATCTTCATTATCTGTGCATTGAGGTTCATCAGATCGGTTACCGGAAGTGAGCACCATGGGGTGGTTCAGTTCAGCCATCAGTAGATGATGCAGAGGGCTATAGGGCAGCATGAAACCCCATTGTTTTTGATCGGGTGCGATATTTTCTGGCAGTAGTTTTGTATCTCGTGACTCCAGGATAACGATAGGAGCGGCAGGGCTGATAAGTGCATTTTTTTCGGTTTCACTGAGTGTGCAGTATTGGCGAACCTGGTTGATATTTTTTGCCATCAGTGCCAGCGGTTTGTGCGGCCGGTTTTTTTGCTGGCGCAAATGTTCTACCGCAGATTTATTGCTGGCATCACAGGCGAGGTGAATACCACCGATACCTTTGATGGCAACGATGGCACCGAGCTTGATCTGTTTTGCCGCTTCTGCAACTGGGTTGTTGGAAGTTATGGTATTACCATGGTTATCACACAAATAAACAGCAGGGCCACATTTCTCGCAGGCTGTGGGCTGGGCATGGAAACGTCTGTCAGCAGGATTTTTGTATTCATTACTGCAACTGACGCATAATTCGAAGCTTGACATGCTGGTATTGGCTCTGTCGTAAGGCAGGCTGCGGATGATAGAAAAACGCGGGCCACAATGGGTGCAGTTAAGAAATGGGTATTGATATCGCCGGTTTTTAATATCACCAAGTTCATGCAGGCAATCAGCACAGGTTGCAGCATCAGCGATGATGCCAGTCGCAATTTCTGTTTGTGCGCTTTTAATTATCTGAAAATTCTGGTTACTGATTTCATCTGTATTGATTATTTCTTCGATACTGTCTATGCGTGCCAGTGGCGGACATTCATCTAATAATGCCTGTGTGAAATGTTGCATTGCTTCAGTGTTGCTAGATAAATTTATCAGTACACCTTTACCGTCATTGCGCACATTACCGGTTAAGCCGAGATCATTTGCTATACGCCAGACGGTCGGGCGAAAACCTACACCCTGAACCAGACCACGGACACGTAAAGTCCGTGTTTTTTTCTGCGGGTATTCAGTTAAAATTTTAGTGGCCGGTGTTGTCATCTTAATGCACCGTGCAGACCATGCAGGGATCAAAAGAGCGGATGATATGCTGAATGATGACGGAGGCATTTTTGTCTTCACCGACATATGTATCTTGCAAAGCCAGCTCAAGTGCACCGGGGTTGTCGTTGACATCACGCGGTGAAAAATTCCAGGTGGTAGGAGCAATAATCTGATAGTTCAGAATGCGCCCGTTTTTAACGCGAATCCAGTGCCCCAGACTGCCACGTGCGGCTTCTACCAAACCTGCGCCCTGACCCTCATCAGGCATATTGGTTGGCAGGCAAAAAGGCTGTTTCGGTTTTAACTGTCGTGCCCAGTCTTCCATAGCGGGTAGTACCAGTGCCAGTTCCAGTAAACGCGCGATAACACGGCTGCGTACATTGGCACCGTTGTTAGCTACCAGATGGCGAATCAAAGGGTGACCATCAACCATCTGTCTGGCGATGGCACCAACTTCCATTACCTGTGCATTTAAACGCGGTGCTTTACACCAGCTGTAACCGTTACTTTGACTGGCATCAGGAATAGTGCTTCCCTGATAAGGATGTTTGGCTTCACTCTGTACATTTAGCCAGCTGTGGGTAATGTCTTCTTTGATATCGTCAGGATTTAGTGCCAGAAATTGTTGTTGCCAGATACCGGCTTTGAACAGGTGTTGCTTGTTGGTTTTATTGTAAGCACCGTAACTCATAAAGTTATCGCTGGCTCTGCCTAATTGTTCTAATAAAAGATCATCCGACAGCATCAAAAATTTTGAAAAATCAGCGTCTGCATGGGCCTGTGCCCAAACTTGTAAATCGTCTTCATTAGTCAAGGCTGTAAGCTGTTCAAGTTCTCCGCCAAAAACCACATCCTGAAGGAAAGTGCGAAAGCTGCCGAGGGTTGTGAGTATTCTTATTTTTTCCTGTGCTTCAATTGGACGGGTGCTGCCACCAGGCTGTAGTGCCAGTGAATGTGGCCATTTGCCAGCGAGTATACCGGTTAAATGCAGGAATGCTGCGCGTGCAGGTAATACCTGTTTGGCGGCAGTGCCTGTCTGTGCTTTAAAACGAGTATTGATGTCGTTAAACCAGGGTTTATCGCTGTAGGTTTCACGGGCAAAATCCGGCATAAAAAACAGGTAAAAATGCGTCAGGTGATCCGCCAGGTTTTCTGCTGCCAGAATTAAACTGGTTGCCAGCACACCATTGTTGCAGGGTGTTAATCCTTGTGTCGCAGCCAGTGCCTGCGCCGCAGCAACTGATTGTGAAACTGAGCAGATGCCGCAAATTCTAGGGGTATAGACCAGTGCGTCCTGTGGTATTTTGCCGTGCAGCATTTGTTCAAAACCACGGAATAGTGGTGTATTGACCCAGGCTTTTGTAATTGTGTCCTGTTCAACTTCAACCTGAACTTCAAGGTCACCTTCGATACGGTTAAAGGGGCCGAGAATTTTTCTGGTGGTTGATTTCGTACTCATTAACCACCCGCCTTTTTAGTTTTCTCAATGTGTACTTTTGTGCCCGGTGAAATGCGGACATGATCTGAAACTGCATTTTCCTTTAGCCTTTTAGGTGTGGCTGCTTTGGATAGTGAGGCTAAAGCAATAAACCAGGCTTTTGGCATGTCTGTTGGCAGACCGACTGGTATACCGGCAATTTTTGGCGTTTCAGTAAAACTGTGTCCCGGTTCTTCAAATTCTGGTGCGGTACAGTTAATGCAGGCATAACCACCACGTAAGCAGGAACCATCCCCATTCCATAACACAGTATTACAATCGGCTCTTGCCTGGGTGCCAAGACAGCCCAGGTTTTCCATCATGCAGCCCAAATCAGAAGGCTGTTTTGCACTCGCCTTGTATTCATAATATTCATTTCGCGGACAACCATGATGCACCAGATGATCGGTGTAACTACGAGGGCGTTTTAAACTGTCCAGGTCTTCCATACTCAGATCCCCCATTGCCAGTTGTGCCAAAGTATCAAGCACCCAGTTAGGATGGGTAGGGCAACCCGCAATATTAATCACCGGCAGTTTTCCGGGGCTTAGCCAATTTTCACCGAGCAAACCACCGGCCTGATGACCTTCATATTGCAGACCGCAGGCTTCACCGGGATTAGAACCTGACATGGTAATACCGCCAAAAGCGGCGCAGCTACCAATAGCGACGGTATAGTTGGCTTTTTTCGATAAACTTTCGATGACCTCCATCATGGTGCGGCCACTGCCGCCGAGTACATGAAAGCGGCCAGTGCCATTAGGGCCTTGCATGACTGAGCCTTCCAGACATAAAGCATCGAGTTCTATGTCGCCGGTTTCAATGGATGCAAGTAGTGCTAAAAATTCTTCTGAGCTGGCTTCGCTTAATGATGGATGCCAGAGCATATTGATGTTGTTTATTTTAAGGCTACTATACAGGTCAGGTGTTTCTGCATTGAGCACCGACATGCTACAGCCACCACAGCCGCCGGATTGTAACCAGAGAATATTAAATGCCTTTGTCATTTAGATGTCTCATTTAGAGTTATCAAGCGGTAGACTAAGTACAAATTCAGCACCTTTGTGTTCATGGGTTATGGCATTCAGGTCGCCATTGCACTGTTCAGTAGCAAGCCCATAACTGATGTATAGACCAAGGCCGGTACCGCTGCCAACCGCCTTGGTGGTAAAAAAAGGATCGAAGATTTTAACAATGTCCGGCGTTGATATACCAGGGCCGTTGTCCTGGATACTGACATCAACTTTTTTATTTTTTATGCGGATGCTAATATGAAGTTGTGGCTTTTGAGTATCGTCAATGGCATCAACGGCATTTTGAATAAGGTTTATCAGGATCTGGTGAACATGACCTTCACTGTTTAATAACTCCAGACATTCAGGATAATCAGTAATCACTTCTGGTTTAATGTTTGAGGCTTTGAGAACCCAGCTTGTGGCACGTTCTATGATGGGAATCAGATCAAAAATCTGCTTGTTACTTTCCTGCGGCGTGGCAAACTTACGCAGATTTTTAACGATATCACTTACCCGTTCAGCGCCTTCCAGTGAACCATCTACCAACGGTTTAATATCGCTCATTATTCGGTCAATTTTTAGTTTTGTGCGAAGTTTTTCACGTTCCTCATGTGTAACGTTGTTATGTATAGCATCAATATAAACTTTAAATTTTTTTTCATAATCTGACAGAGCATGCATATTGCCGTACAGAAAGCTTATCGGGTTGTTTAGCTCATGGGCAACGCCTGCAACCAGACGACCGAGTGATGCCAGTTTTTCTGACTGGATTAGTTGCTGCTGTGCATTTTTTAAATCATCGTGAGATTGCTGTAACTCGCTGTAGGCTTTTCGAAGTTCACCCAGCGGACGTCCGGTGAGAACAAAGCCGGAGAGGCGGTTGTCATGGTCAAAACGTGCGCTGCAGTTAACCGCCATCGGTACATTTGTGTTTGCATAATCAACAAGATCAACCTCGCAGTCGATAATGGAATCAGAGCGTATGTGTTCTGGAAATTCCGCAATCATTGACTGATGTTTTTTACTGATTAATGTTGCCAGGGGAAGGCCGATTAATTCAGCTGATGATTTACCCAGCGCGTCTTCCAGGGCATCATTAACCTGTAAGATAATGCCATTAACATCGCAGACGATAAGCACGTCAGAGATAGACGATATAATGCTTTGAATAAAACGTTGTGCATCTTCCAGTTCCGCGTTTTTTTCCTCCAGTTCAATCTGATTATGCACCAGTTCTGTATAGGTGCTTTCCATACGTTGAATAACATCAACCCATATCTGATCATCGGCACGGCGGGTTTGATGTTCCCGTTTGGTTGCAAGATCGTTGGATGACAAATCAGTGGGCGGCACTAAATCGGCAGATCGTTGTGTTGTGCTTTCACTCATGCAACGTTTTCCTTAATCGGTTCAACGTTAGTGTTTTTTTCCAGTCCATAGCGTTCAAGTTTGCTACGCAAACCAACACGGGATAAACCCAGTTCCTCAGCTGCTCGGGTTTTATTCCAGCGTAAGCGAATAAGGGTTTCTTTTAATATGCGAGCTTCCAGTGTTTCAACGCGTTGCTTTAATGTACCTGTCACGCTGTTTAATATGGTCATGTCAGCAACTGATTCATCCGGGGTAGCGTGCAGAATATGCTCCGATACCAGTTCGGAGCCAAGGTAATCTTTCTGACCAAGTACCAGCATACGTTTAATCTCATTTTGCATCTCACGCACATTTCCCGGCCACTGGTAGGTTTCAAAACAGTGCAATGCTTCTTCACTGATGCCTTTAACATGTTTGCCTAATTGTTCCATCGATGCATTAAGAATTGAAATAGCCAGTGGAATTATATCTTCCTTGCGTTCACGCAGTGGTGGAATTTCCACGGTAAAAGTTGCCAGGCGGTAATATAAATCCTGACGAAATTTGCCGGTTTTTACATCTTCTTCAAGATTACGATTGGTGGCGGCAATAATGCGTACATCAATAGAACGTCGTGTATTGCTGCCTAAAGGGCGAATTTCATTTTCCTGTAATACGCGGAGTAGCTTAACTTGAAAGGCGGGGCTGGTTTCTCCGATTTCATCAAGGAAAATGGTGCCGCCATTGGCTAGTTCGAACATGCCTATACGGTCTTCATTGGCACCGGTAAAAGCCCCGCGTTTGTGACCGAACAGTTCGCTTTCCAGTAACTCATCGGGCAATGCGCCGCAGTTTTCGGCAACAAAAATTTTATCCTGACGTAAACTGTTGTAATGCAGTGCGCGCGCGCATAGTTCCTTACCGGTACCGGATTCACCACTGAGCAGAACACTGACATCGAACGGTGCGACATTTCTGATCAGTTCGCAAATATTGTTCATGCTACTGTCCGGACTGCGAACAATACCCTGATCCCAGTCATAACGGGCTTTTAGCGCCTGGCGTTTTTTGACCATGGCTTCTTCAATGGTATTAGGTTTGAGTTTTAATTCTACAGCCAGCTGTACATTTTCACGCTGTAGTCGAAACAGTTCTACAGCATTGTTAAGTTTGGTGACTAACTCATCCGGATGCCAGGGTTTGGTGATGTACTGGTAGATACCGCCTTTATTTACCGCATCGATAATGTCCTCTGAATCAGTATAACCGGAGATGATCATACGGATAATGTCCGGGTATTCATCGCGAATTTTTTCGGTGAACTCGACACCGGTCATTTCCGGCATACGTTGATCGCAGAGTAAGATTTGTATCCATTCACGTTGTAAAATATCTTCAGCCTGCTCAATAGTACTTGCAATATGAACATCGAACTGGTCATCCAAAATTCGCTGAATGGATTCCAGTGAGCGTTGCTCATCATCAAGTACCAGAATGCTGGGTGTGTTAGTCATTAGCTTGTCTCGGTGACTTGTTCTGTGGCTTGTGTTTTCACCGTTGATTGCACGGTCGATTGTAGAGAACGACCGACCAGGCGCGTTTGATGTGCCAGTCTTATCCATTGATACCATTGGCTCATGCCTTCACCTGTGGTGGCAGATAGCTGAAGAATTTGAATATCAGGATTGACGCGTCGCGCATATTCAATGCACTTGTTTACATCGAAATCAAGATAGGGCAACAGGTCTATTTTGTTAAGTAATAAAATATCAGCAGCAAAAAACATATCAGGATATTTTATTGGTTTGTCTTCACCTTCAGTGACAGAAAGTATGGCGACTTTGTGCGCTTCGCCCAGATCAAACGCTGCCGGACAGACCAGGTTGCCGACGTTTTCTATCATTAGAACTGAAGCGTCTTCAGGGGACAAATGGTCAATCGCATGACCGATCTGATGGGCATCAAGGTGACAGCCTTTGCCGGTATTGATCTGGATGGCTGGCACACCGGTAGCACGAATACGGTCTGCATCATGGGTGGTTTCCTGGTCACCTTCTATCACAGCCAGTGACATTTCATCTTTAAGATCGGTGAGCGTTCGGGTGAGTAAGGTGGTTTTGCCAGAACCAGGGCTGGAAACAAGATTAAGTGTCAGTATGCCTTTATCGGCAAATAAGCGACGATTCTCATTGGCATATTCATTATTTTTGCCGAGGATGTCCTGTTCCACCTGTACCATGCGTGCCTGACTCATACCGGGTGCATGTGCGTGAGCCGGACCATGACCGTAATGCTGGTCGTGACTCTGATGGTTAGGCTCATCGTGGTTATGATGGTGGTGTTTATCTTCATCCGTGTGTTCATGCCCGTGAGCATGGCTGTGACCATGTTGGTGGTCGTGATCGTGGTCGTGTTCATGAGCATGATCGTGGTGATGGTCAAGCTCTTGACCTTCTATCCGGCTTTCACCTTCGCCGCATCCGCATACTGTACACATTATTCTACCTCCGGGACTGTCAGTTTCGTTTAATCAGCGGCTGTATTTTGCGGCTGAGCGTTTCTTGCCATTATAAAAGTGGCTAATTTCATTATGATGCCTGTAACATTTTTTTATTCACACGCCGGTGACGGGCAATGGTTAGCGGGGTGCGAGACTTTGCTACTTTGTAAACAAAGTTATAGCGTGCAACATGATAGCTGGGATCAAAGCCATAAAAATTTAATCGCATTCGCTCCAGTTCCTGTTGTCTATAGCTTTGCAGCGCTTTGGTTTTTTCATCGGTAGTGCGCCGGATGTTTTTGTTTTTAAGAAAACGGGAAAAACCTGCATTTGTAGCCAGTTCTTCTGCGTATTTTTTGACACCTTTGGCAAACAGCATTGCATTGCCTGCAATAACACTATCAATCAAACCAAGCCGTTTTGCTTCGCGCCAGCCAACGGGCAAACGAGCCTGGCTGATATGTTCTGCATTATTTTTACCGGCATAACGCGGCAGCAGGTAAGTCCAGTATTCAGAGCCATAGAGATTGCCCATATCTTTATAATGCGGATTAAGAACAATGCCTTTATGCGCAACTACCCGGTCTGCGGCTCGGGCTAAAAACACGCCACCGGCTCCCGCATTTCCCTGTAATGCGGAAAGGGTTAAATGCGAGTCTGTGGTTATTATTTCATAGGCGAGATCATCTATGGCGTTGATATTGTGCCATGATTCATCAGGCGCGCTATCACTGGCTTCAATCAGGTTGAGGTTCATGCCGTTAGACCAGAAATCATCGCCGCCCATAAGCACAATCACTTTTGTCGGGCGTTGTTTCGCGTCAATATATATTTGTCGTAATCTTTCGCACTGCCGGGTTGCCATTGCGCCGTTATAAAAAGGGAAATAAATATAGCCAACATGGCCATCTTCCTCGTACCAGATATCCCGGTAACCACTTTGTATGCTGGCTTCGATTTCAGGAAGATGCGCTATCTCTTTGGTTAATATGGTTGTTGCCGGTAATTTAAACGGATGCGTAGAAAGTTTGTCACGTAAATGGCCAATCCAGATTGCGCCATCAATCGTTGCACGACAGATTGCATTGCCGCTACGGGCAATGACATCACCTGCTTTGCCTTGAAGTGTTTTTTCTGAGTGCGCATCATAAAGAAAAAATGGGCGATCAAATAAGCTGTCACGTAAACCGGGGAAACCGTCAGCACAGTTTATTTTACGTAATACGGTTTCGCTATTGTCATTTTGCCAGTCTATGGCTCTTGTCTCTTGATCCAGCGCCGGGCGCAGGCAGCCTTTGACCGTGTCTCTGGAATAGTCGAGAGCTTCGGGTGTATAGTTGCCGCTGTCAAATTTAGTGACTGCCTGCAGTACGGCATCCACTGCTGCCTGAGTGATTTCATTGTGATATAGACTGGCTTTTGTTGTTTCACGCATTTCAAATTCAACACAGGCCCAGATGTCGCCGCCATCCATTTCTGCATTCGCCTGTAATACGGTGACACCCCAGTGCTTTTCTTTATTAAGTATTGCCCAGTCAATGGCAGAAGGGCCACGATCTCCACGAATGCCGGGGTGTACTATCAGGCAGACATATTGGCTCCAGATAGATTTTGCTATTGCACGCTTTAAAAAAGGGGCAATAATCAAATCCGGTTGAAACAGCTCAACGGCTTCGGCAGCAACCCGGTCATTAATATCAAACTCAACGGATACCTCATGACCCAACTCACGCAGCTCGACAAAAAGCCGTTGCGTAAGACTGTTAAAGGCGTGAGTAAGAAATAAAATTTTCACCGTTCAGCAAATCCTCGGTAACTGCTCACCGACCAGCCAGTCAACAATGCGACTGCCGCCAAAGCCGGTTTTCATTTGCACAAAGCCGTTATTATCTTCTATTACTTCGCCAATGATTGCCGCCTGTCGACCCAATGGGTGAGCCTGCATTACCTGTAGCAGCTGTTGTGCATCGCCGGCAGCGCAGATGCAAATCAATTTGCCTTCATTGGCAACATATAGTGGATCAAGACCTAACAGTTCACAGGCAGCGGCTACGGCGGGACTAATAGGTATATTGACTTCGTTAAGTTTGATGCCTACGCCTGACTGTTGTGCCAGTTCGTTTAAGGTTGTCGCCAGGCCGCCACGTGTCGGGTCTCGTAAACAATGAATAGTCGGTATCGCAGAAACCATGTCAGCAACTAAAGTATGTAATGCTGCAGAATCCGATTCGATGGTGGTTTCAAATTCCAGGTTTTCACGGCTCGACATAATGGCAACGCCATGATCCCCCATGCTGCCGCTCACCAGTACGGCATCTCCGGGTTGTGCAAGATCACCTGAAATATTGACCCCGTCGGGAACCATACCAATTCCTGTGGTGGTGATAAAAACACCATCAGCTGAACCCCGGTCGACAACTTTGGTGTCACCGGTGACGATCGGAACGCCGGCATCCGCTGCCGCTTTTCCCATGCTGGCGACTATTTTGTCCAGCTCAGCAAGCGAAAAACCTTCTTCCAGAATAAATCCGGCAGACAGGTAGAGTGGTTTCGCGCCGGACATGGCGACATCATTAATTGTGCCATGAACAGAAAGTGAGCCGATATCGCCGCCGGGGAAAAATAGTGGTGAGATCACATGGCCATCTGTACTCATTACCATGCGTCCGGCATTAACATTAAAAGCTGCCTGGTCATTGGCCTGTTTCAATAGCTCATTATCAAAATGTTTTATAAATATTTCATTGATGAGTTGCGACATAGCCTGGCCACCGCTGCCATGCGTCATATCCACCGCACCCTTTCGAATATTGATGCGTACCGGGAATCGCTTTTTTGTATTATCAGTCATGCTGAAACAGCTCTTTTAGGTTCATCGTTCAAGCGAAAACGACCATAACTCCAGTAGGCGGCACATGCGCCTTCGGATGACACCATGCAAGAACCCATCGGGTTGTCAGGTGTGCAAACGGTACCGAATAATTTACAGTCCGTTGGTTTTTTAGCGCCGCGTAAAATTCGCGGACATTCACAGCCTTTTACCTCTTTGGCTTTTATTTCAGGGACTTCAAAGCGTTTTTCAGCATCGAATTCAGCAAACGGCTGTTTTATTTGCAAAGCGCTATACGGAACCATTCCCAGTCCACGCCATTCAAAGTTGCGCCGTATCTCCATGACCTCGGCCACCAGAGCCTGGGCTTTTAGATTGCCTTCGCGGGTTACAACGCGGGTATATTCGTTCTCAACCTCGTGACGGCCTTCATTTATCTGGTGAATCAGCATTAAGGCAGACTGCATGACATCCAATGGTTCAAAGCCTGCTATAACCACCGGTTTTTGAAATTCTTCGGCAAAAAATTCATAAGGCATGCTGCCAATGACGGAGCTCACATGTGATGGCCCAAAAAAACCATCAATTTGTACAGAACCAATTTCGCGAACCTCGGGCGATTCAAGAATGTTTTGAATCGCAGCCGGGGTAAGCACATGATTGCAAAAAACGCTGAAATTACTCAAGTTTTCAGCCTGCGCCTGTTTGATGGCAACGGCTGTTGGTGGTGTCGTGGTTTCAAAACCGATGGCAAAAAACACCACTTGTTTTTGAGGGTTTTCTCGGGCAATTTTTAGTGCATCCAGCGTTGAATATACCATGCGTATATCCGCCCCTTTGGCTTTGACTTTCAGCATGCTTTCGCGGCCACTGGCAGGAACACGAAGCAGGTCACCGTAGGTGCATAAGATGACATCGT
>CAZALW010000002.1:0-25528 GCA_964485705.1 uncultured Thiotrichaceae bacterium | reverse complement strand
GTGCTTATTTTATTTAAAGCATAACCAACATGAATGAGCACATAGTCATCCAGTTTTACATCTTCAACAAGCGCCAGTGAAATATCTTTTTTTACTTCACCAAGAGCAACCGTTGCCATATCAGTTTCATCATCAATAGCAACTATTCGTGCGGGTAGGGCAAGGCACATTATTCAACCTCCAGTTCTTTAATTTTCATCTCATCGCCACCGGTTACCTGTAATTGATAACTGCCGCAATCAGGGCATTCATCAAAACGTTGTTTTACGGTGACTGTTTTTGAACACTGCATGCACCAGGCATTGCCGGGTACATTGATAATATTTAATTTTGCACCATCCGCCAGCGAGTTTCTTGTGACCACATCAAAACTAAATAACATGGCTTCAGGCTCGACGCTGGATAAGTCACCAATCTCCAGCCACACGGCGATGACTTTATTAAATCCCTGTGTTTTGGCCTCGGTTTGCAATACCTGGAGAACACCTTCGCAGAGTGACATTTCATGCATCAGTGTATCCTCAGTTCATAACCAACACAGGGGTCAATTGCGTGGATTACCAGGTGTGCTAATTGCTCAAGATCATCTTTATTGTTGTTGCTTGTTAAGCTATCAAGACTTTTTGCCGCCAGACCTTGTGGGTGAAAATTCCACTCGGTTGGTGCCAGAATCTGGTAGTTACTGATAATACCTTGATCGATTTCTACGCGATGGATTAAACGGCCACGTGCCGCTTCAATTTGTACTATGCCTTGAACGGTGTTTTTGTTTGTAGCGTAATCAGTCGGTTTTGTCTCATTGTTTATTAATTGCTGCAACATGTTGCGTAACTGTTGAGGTATGTTTGCCAGTTCTACCAGTCGTGCAACCCAACGAGTAATTAATGTGGTATGAAATTCTTTATGCAATGCCCGGATCAGAGGCTGCTCAAATTGACGACTAAGTGCGGTGGTTTCATAACAATGACCCTGCCATTGTGGCTGTGCAATAAACTGCTCGGCATCACTGGCAGTGAATTTTTCAAGTAAAAAATTTTCATCAAGTAAGGGTAATTGCTGGCAATCTGTCAGCCCCTGTGAAGCCCAGCCCTGTTCACAGATGGTATTTATTGATTTTGCCGCTACGCTGTCGCATTGTTGTGACCATTGGTGCAGGCTGTGAATGTCTTTTATTTTCAACCAGTCCCGGGTAGCCTGGCAAAACACATGTTGCTGTAGATATTGATCCAGCTTGTCGATCAGGTCTTCGATATTATTTAAGTTGTTATTAAGCTGGCTAGTTAAGCTAAAGGCTTCACTTTTATGAAACAGTGCTGATTTAAAGCCACCGATAATCTGGCTTATATAGGGCATTTTACTGGTGCTGGTTTTTAGCTTAAACAGTTGAGGCCAGTCGATGAACAGGCGGAACAGATGTTCTTTGGTATTTTCTACCAGTACCATCATGTCACGCGCTGTTTCCAGTTCAGGTTTGCTATTAATTTTCAGGTTTTGCTCAATAGCGGCAAGTGCAGTACGTGTCTGCGCGATACCGCAAACACTGAACAGCAAAGGCATTATGGTTAAAACCTGTTCCGGGCTTTTGCCAATAAAGATTTTCGCTGCATGAAGCGGGCGACTGGAGCTTAACTCAACACGTTTACCGTTCTCGCGTTGTGGATAAAGATCAATATCAAGTTGTCCTTCGATGCTAGCCATTATTTTCTATTTTGCGAGTTATCTGTTATTTTGCTATTTTCTGCTGTTGTTCTAGTTGCTGCTGTTCTAGCCACTGCCTTTGTCTGTACTGTTGTCATTTTTTCTTTATCGTCGTCCAGCATCAAGGCACCGCGTAATAAACGGCGGCGGCTAACGGGCTGCTTCATTCTTTCTTCTAATGGTATATGTGGTGTTTCTGCTTTGGCTTTTGCTGCGGCTTCTCTGGCAGCAATTTTATCGGGGTGTTCTTCCGTGCCATCCCAAATAGCCTGGATTTGAGCAGAATCGATATCTGTTTCTTCAATATTTTCCAGCTTCATCAATTCTTTGATGGCCGCTTCAGCGGTTTCCACAGCAGCATCATTGTCAGCAAATTCAAACATCGGTGAGAATAATGAACACATCTGGTATTTGCCAATATCAGGTTCAAAACCGACCAAAAATTCATAATTACCGGAAGGGAAAGTATGTCTGAGAGCCGTTGTTTCGCGTTTATCCTCCCAGTTTTCTTGTTCGCCGGGCAATAACATCATGTTCATAAACCAGGGGGTAGTCATGATGCACAGGTAAGAATTTTGCCATTGCTGAAAACCGATGGCGGCCACTTTTATTTTGTTATTAAGAATCGGGATGTCAACCATTCTCTCTTTGTATATATGATTAAAGGCAGATTCCAGTATTGCTGTTTTTTCATCAATTATTGCCTGTGGTACAGGCTTAAGTGGTACAGCCGTCGATGCTGTGCTTTGTTCCACTGGCAGTGTGTCAGGCGTTTCAGGTTCCGTTTGAATGATATTGGCAGGTATTTGTGAAGTCATTGTTAGAGCACCATAAAATCAACTTGTTTGCCATCACATTCCGGACAGCTCCAGTAGTCGGGCAATTGTGAAAAAGGCGTGCCTGCAGGTATTTGCCAGTAATCATCACCTTTTTCAGGGTCGTAGACATACCAGCATATTTTGCATTCCAGGCGCGTATCATCGGTAATTTTGCTGGTGTCGCCACCAAATGAGCCGGGGATATGTTGATCGTTCATTCTGCTTAGTGCTCTGTTTTCATGGCTGATTAACGATGGCTTAACGGTAGATCTCGAGTATTTGATCCAGACGTATCGCGCTGTCCTCAAGGTCTTCCTGAGATGCACAGGCAACATCGGGTACTTTACTGATTTCAAGTGTGTTTAAAATTAGTGAGTCCTGCGAATTAAAATATTGCACCCACCAGACGTTTTTAGTTGTTGTGCTGCTGATGCGACAGTTACCGTAACCACGCGAAAGGATAATAATAGAGCCAATGCCAAGCGTATCGGACAAATATTTAATGTCCTCTTCGGTATGTGGCAATAATGATAGATTGATAACGTGAACGTTTCTAGTTTTTGTGTACTCAGGAAGTTTATCACTGATTTCGGCTAACAGCGGTGCAGCGTTGTAAACATCATCAGGAATGGTGAGCTGTGAAACGTCAAGGTTTTCTGCAGCGTTTTGAAAGGTCATTTCACTGACGATGCCGGGAACATCCGCAATTTCCATGGTGTCCCTGATAATGTTCTTCTGATCATCCATGTATTGTACGCGCCAGACACCGGCTAAAACAGATTCTTGAATTCTTGCGTTGATTTCACCGTTACATTGTACGCTCACTTCACCATCGCCGAGTAGCTGGTTATAAAATACCCGGTTTTTTTCATCAAGGTGATCCAGTTCAATAACGTGTGCTCTGTCTCCAACATGATAAGATTTTAAGGCGTTCAACATATCTTCTGTCATGCTGATAGCCGCTTCCAGGCCTTCTATTTCGTCAGGCTCGGGAACCATCGGTGCTTCAAAAGTGGTCATGCCTGAAGGCATATTCATAAATTCCATTTTTGCGCCATCACTATCGGCTGGTTGCGAGCCGGGACCGACCAGTGCAGCATTTGCGATGGATGCGGATGATTCAACCATTACGGGTATTTCGATTTTTTTCATGGGTTTTACCTTAATTTCTGCAGTTTGATGTTGATGCGGTTTCGATTGGCACACCGATGCCGAGTACTCTCTTAGGTTCAGAAGTTAACAGATCATTAATTTTTTTGATGTAGTCGTTCCAGTCCTGTACCCGGCTGATGGCACCGAGGTATTTTCCTTTGCGCAGGAAGACCAGCGTCGGCCATTCTCTAAAGTCATATCGCGCCTGTAATTTACGTTGCGAGTCTTGCTCAATAACAGCAGCGCTGAAACGATTGCCATATTCTTTGACCAGCTCAGGAAGGATCATGGCAACATCATCACTTTCAGGAAATCGTGTTGGATTTTCGGTAAAAAATAAGACACATTCTTGCTGTGATTGAATGTATTCATCAATATTGTCTGTATTCAACAGCGGATAGTTATATTGTTCAATCATGGCTTCAATGAGTGGTGATGGCATATTTACTCTCCGTTATTTTTTTTCTGGCTTTCTTCAAAAGCAATCAGGGAAGGGGGTTTTGGGGTTTCTCGGTCTACCAGGTCAGCAAATAGAGCTTCAATACTTCGGGCATCCATACCGTCTGTTGATAAGTCACCGCCATTGCTCATCACTATATCAACAGCTTTGACCGCATTACTTATCTTTATCGCATTTTCTTCACTTAGCACTTCGCGAGCACTGTTGAGAAAAGTGAGCACCCAGGTGCCAACAGGTTGCTCGCCGATGAGTAGTGTATCGACATTCCGGGTGATGCCCATGCCTTCGCAAACCGCATAACCAAAACCGGTTTCTTTAATCTGCATAGGTAGCCCGATACACATTAGTATTTTCCTCTGTGATCGACATCACAGCCGATAATTTTTTCCGGATCGAGAGGATGAGGTTTGTATTCAATGGTAAATTCGGATGAGTTTAAAACTCGGTTGTCACCAATTCGACTGGCTTCTTCGGCAGAAGGACGATTGCCTTCATATTCATCTGAGTTGACTTCATTACCCGCAAGTAAGTGCTCAGCAGCAAGCGGCACTTTCCGTTTTATTGCGTGGATGTCAAAGTCTTTTAGCCATTTTAGTGCTGCCTGAATAGCGGGTTCGATTTGTTGTCGGGTTTTTTTCTGCAGACCACCGCCAAAATCTTCCAGCTCGACAGGTTGAACGCCAACCAGCAACAGATGGTCGGGATAGCGTTCGAGCATATCCGCCATCATTAGTACTTCCTGAAAGCCGGTCTGGTGCAGGCTTATTTTTTTAACGCCCATAAATCGGGGTACGTCGTCACCTTCGATCAGTTTCATTTCGCCGGGCGACAAGCCATAATCAATGGCATCAAAAACAACCAGTATGTCTGCCTGTTCGACAAATTGAACCAGATATATGCCTTGAGTGCCACCATCCATTACGGTGACATTGTCCTCAAATTGATAATGCTGGTCTAGCTGTTCAACGGCTCTGACGCCAAAACCTTCATCAGCCCACAATATATTGCCGATTCCTAGAATAAGTACTTGCTTTGTCATAATTTTTCTAAACATGCCGGTTAGGTGATAACTAATGTTACATATTTTATTTAAAATGTAAACAAAATTTGCGAAATTTATAAAATTGATTTTTATCAAGAATGCAAAGTAGCTAACCGGTTGGTTTAAGTGTGTGGTAATCAGGTTTACTTAAATCACCTGCTTATAAAGTCTGAACATCTAATAAACCATTGATTTTTAACTATAAATTAATATTGGCATCAAAGATGCTTGTTGTCATTGGTGTAAAGAAATAAAAAACCGTCCAGGGGGAACAATAGATGACTGAAACTTTTTATGATGTAATGCGCAAACAGGGCATTACCCGCCGGAGCTTTTTAAAGTTCTGTAGTTTAACGGCAGCAGCCATGGGGTTAAGCCCCGCGTATGCTGGCAAAATTGCTGAGGCAATGGAGACCAAGCCGCGTATCCCGGTGCTCTGGTTACATGGTCTGGAGTGTACCTGTTGTTCCGAGTCTTTTATTCGTTCGGCTCACCCGCTGGCAAAAGATGTCATCCTGTCGATGATTTCACTGGATTATGACAGCTTGATCATGGCAGCAGCTGGTCATGAAGCAGAAGCTATCATTGATGAAACCATCGAAAAATACAAAGGTGAATATATTCTTGCCTGTGAAGGCAATCCGGGTCTGGATCAGGGCAAAACCGGCGGTATGTCATGTATCGTGGCAGGTAGACCTTTTACCGAGCAATTACGCCATGCTGCAAAACATGCCAAGGCAATCATTTCCTGGGGATCATGTGCCTCCTGGGGTTGCGTGCAGGCAGCATCGCCTAACCCTACTGGCGCCACACCTATTCATAAAGTGCCTGACATCGGTAATGCGCCAATTATTAAAGTACCAGGCTGTCCGCCAATCGCAGAAGTAATGACAGCGGTTATCACCTTTATCCTGACATTTGAAAGGTTGCCTTCGTTAGATCGTCAGGGTCGACCAAAAATGTTTTACAGCCAACGTATTCACGATAAGTGTTATCGCCGCCCGCATTTTGATGCTGGTCAGTTCGTTGAAGAATGGGACGATGAAGCGGCACGTCAAGGTTATTGCTTATACAAAATGGGCTGCAAAGGCCCTACCACCTATAACGCCTGTTCAACTATTCGCTGGAATGGTGGATTGTCATTCCCGATTCAGGCGGGTCATCCCTGTATCGGCTGTTCAGAAGATGGTTTCTGGGATAAAGGCGGTTTCTACGATCGCTTAAGTGGTATCCATCAGTTTGGTATTGAATCTAATGCCGATGATGTCGGTATCGCAGCAGCCACGGTAGTCGGTGGCGCAGTCGCTGTACATGCAGCCGTTTCCGCACTTAAACGCAGTCAACAGAAAGGGGATCAAGAACAATGAGCGTAATACAAACACCTAACGGTTATACGTTAGATAATTCAGGCACTCGTCATGTGGTTGATCCGGTTACTCGAATCGAAGGCCATATGCGAGCAGAAGTGAATATCGATTCAAACAATATAATTACTAATGCAGTTTCAAGTGGCACTATCTGGCGTGGGCTGGAGGTGATTTTAAAAGGTCGTGATCCACGCGATGCCTGGGCATTTGTGCAGCGCATCTGCGGGGTTTGCACTGGCACTCACGCATTGACTTCTGTGCGTTCAGTAGAAGATGCACTGGGCATTAATATTCCTGAAAATGCCAACAGCATTCGAAACATCATGCAGTTGTCTTTACAGGTGCATGACCACCTGGTGCATTTCTATCATCTGCATGCACTTGACTGGGTTAACCCGATTAACGCTTTAAAAGCAGATCCGAAAGCAACCTCTGCTTTACAACAACAGGTTTCTCCGAGTCATCCTAAATCATCACCGGGTTATTTTCGTGATGTGCAAAATCGTCTGAAGAAGTTTGTTGAATCCGGTCAGTTAGGTCCATTTAAAAATGGTTACTGGACTAATCCTGCTTATTTACTTCCTCCTGAAGCGGATTTAATGGCGGTGACGCATTATCTGGAAGCACTGGATTTCCAGAAAGAGATCATGAAAACTCGTACCATCTTCGGTGGTAAGGATACACATCCTAACTGGACGGTTGGTGGAGTTCCGTGTCCGATTAATGTTGACGGTACCGGCGGTGTTGGTGCGCTGAACATGGTTAACCTGAACCAGGTGCATGAGATTCTTAAACAGACCAAAACCTTTGTTGAAAACGTCTATATTCCAGACATTCTGGCTATTGCTCAGTTCTATAAAGGATGGCTTTATGGTGGTGGCATTTCAGGCCAGAATGTACTGGCTTACGGTGATATTCCTGACAAGGCTAATGATTACTCTGCCAGTAATCTGATGATGCCAGTGGGCGCTATTATTAATGGTAATTTTGATGAGGTTCATCCAGTCGACTTGCGTGATCCAGATGAAATTCAGGAGTTTGTGCCGCACTCATGGTACAAGTACCCTGATGGCGTAAAAGGTTTGCATCCATGGGATGGCATTACTGAGCCCGACTTTGATGTTAGTTCTGCAAAAGGCACAAGTCAGGCCATTGAAGAACTGGATGAAGCAGCAAGTTACTCATGGATCAAAGCACCTCGCTGGAAAGGTCATGCAATGGAAGTTGGTCCACTGGCACGTTATGCGATAGGTTATGCACAGGGGCATGAGTATTTTACTGAGCAGATTAACTATGTGCTTAAAACCCTGGATATACCATTAGAAGCTATATTTTCAACCCTGGGTCGAACCGCAGCTCGTGCTTTGGAAGCGCAGTGGGCGGCTGATCAGCAACTTTATTTCTTTGATAAGCTAATCACCACTATCAAAAATGGTGATAGCTCAACTCACGGCGGTGAAATGTGGAATCCTGAAGATTGGCCAAAAGAGTCTAAGGGTGTTGGTTTTACTGAAGCACCTCGTGGCGCATTGGCGCATTGGATTCGGATTGAAGACACGAAGATTAAGAACTATCAGTGCATCGTCGCAACAACCTGGAATGGTTCGCCGCGCGACGAAGCGGGCAATATTGGTGCATTTGAAGCGTCGATGATGAACACCAAAGTCGAAGTTCCGCATGAGCCAGTGGAAATACTGAGAAATATTCACAGCTTTGATCCCTGCCTGGCCTGCTCAACACATGTAATGAGTGAAGAGACCGGTGAAGAACTGGCGGTGGTAGAAACTGGGCCAATTGGCTCATAACGGGGGTGCATGATGACAACTATGGCAACTAAATCACATAGCGAACCGGCAGTCTATGTTTATGAAGCACCTGTACGCATCTGGCACTGGGTCAATGCGCTGGCAATCACTTTACTGTGTATAACCGGTTATTTTATTGGCTCTCCCTTGCCAACCATGTCGGGAGAAGCCAGTGATCATTATGTAATGGGGTATATCCGCTTTATTCATTTCGCCTCTGGCTACGTGCTGGCTATCGGGCTTGCAGGGCGACTGTATTGGGCTGTTGTCGGCAATAGTCATGCGCGCGAAATATTTCTGCATAATATTCTCAAGAAATCTTATTGGCAAGGTTTATGGCATGAAATAAGGTGGTATCTGTTCATGACCAAGGAGCCCAAGGCGTATCTTGGTCATAACCCACTGGCTATTTTCTTCATGCACTGGATGTTTGTCTGGGGTATCACCTTCATGATCTTCACCGGCTTTGCGCTGTATGGGGAAGGTACCGGCTATGACAGTTGGCAATATACCCTGTTCAGTTCCTGGATTATTCCGCTGTTTGGGCAAAGTCAGGATGTACATACTTTCCATCATCTGGTTATGTGGTACATCGTTGTTTTTGTCATTGTTCATGTTTATGTGGCGATCCGTGAAGACATCATGTCACGCCAAAGCATGGTTAGTAGCATGATCAGTGGCTGGCGGACTTTCAAAGATCACCGTGGCTGGAAAGATACCAAAGACTTATATGACGAAGACGAAGATAAAAAGCAGTAAATCTGTTTTGGCGGGTATTTTCTAAAAGCACCATTCCTCTACCCGCCTTTTTAATAATTTAACAACTGCAATAAGCGGTTGCCTGTAAAGAGAAATTATATGAATCTAGATAGAGTCAGCTCTGGAAGAAATGTGCCCAATGAGCTTAATGTCATCATTGAAATACCAGCACATTCAGACCCGGTGAAGTATGAACTGGATAAAGAAACCGGTGCTATGTTTGTTGACCGTTTTATGTCAACGGCGATGCATTACCCCTGTAATTACGGATATGTGCCACACACACTTTCAAAAGATGGTGACCCTGTCGACGTATTGGTACTCTCGCCAGTGCCGCTGATTTCAGGTTCTGTTATTGCCTGCCGTCCGGTAGGTGTTTTACTGATGGCTGATGAGGCTGGTGATGATGCCAAGGTATTGTCTGTGCCAATTGATAAGTTAAGTAAAACCTATCGGAAAGTTGATAGTTATCGGGATTTACCAGAAGAGTTATTGAATCAGATTGCACATTTCTTTGAACACTACAAAGATCTTGATGAGGGTAAATGGGTTCGTATAGAAGGTTGGGGTGGTGTAGATGAAGCCAAGCAGGAAATTTTGGACAGTTTAAAACTGTTTCAGGAAGCACCTGAAAAGCCCAATTTTTAACTTGACGAATTTTGTTTCGTCACTTTTTATTCGTACTTATGCAACAATTAATACCTACGCAAAAAATATGCAACTGACGAAATATTCTTCCTTGCCCAGTTTCTATTGGTTATGGCTATAACAAACTTTTATAAGCAACATTCATGCTGTGCAACAAGGTAGTTCTGGTGATACGCTTATTAACAGTAAAAGGTTTGAGCGGTGCGTGCAATGGCACGGCTTTACTTAAATTCATTAGAGATTACGTATGAACAATAAAGTACAGTCAATATTAGAACGTTACGAGTGTGAGAAAACTCGTCTGATTGATATGTTATGGGATGTACAGAAGCTGGAAGGTCATATATCTGACGAGGCTGTTAGTTTATTGGCTGAAGGGCTTAATTTGTCAAGCTGTGACATTCAGGAAACCCTCAGTTTTTATCATTTCTTTTGCCCTAAACCATTTGGACAACACAAGATTTATCTTGCAAATACCGTTATTGCCAAAATGAACGGCTACGATGAAGTCCGATCAGCACTTGAGCAGGCAGCAGGCTGCTCATTTGGTGAAATTGATGATTCTGGCGAAATTGGACTAGGCGATGCGAACTGTATCGGGCTGAGCGACCAGGAACCCGCCATGATGGTTGATGATGTGGTTTTTACCCGATTAACAGCGGAAAAAGTAAGCGATATTATCAAGCAACTTAAACAGGGTAAAACAGCCGTTGAAATAGCCAGCCCTGACAATCATTCAAGCACCAGCCTGGAATATGTCGATTCTATTGTCGAAGCCAATATCCGAAACAAAGGCGAGGTGTTTTTTGAAGAAGAAAGAGACTACAAATCGATATTAAAAAAATGTCTGGATCAACTGCCCATAGAGATAATAGAAGAAATCACCGATTCAGGCTTGCGCGGGCGAGGCGGCGCAGGTTTCCCCACCGGCTTAAAGTGGCGTCTAGGCAATGAAGCTGAAGGCGAAGAAAAATATATCATCTGTAATGCCGATGAAGGCGAACCGGGCACCTTCAAGGATCGTGTTCTGCTCACCCGTTCACCCGGGGATGTATTGCTGGGGATGATTATAGCAGCATACGCAGTGGGCTCTGGTAACGGGATACTCTATTTGCGGGCTGAATACTGGTACCTGAAAGATTATCTGCAACAGCAGATTCAGGATTTTCGTGATCAAGGCTTGCTGGGCAAACATATTCTTGGTTCTCAGCTTGATTTTGATATTCGTATCCAAATGGGTGCGGGTGCATATGTCTGTGGTGATGAAACCGCATTGATTGAATCTTGTGAAGGCAAACGGGGCACACCAAGAGTTAAGCCACCGTACCCTATTCAACAGGGTTATTTGGGCATGCCAACCAGCGTGAATAACGTTGAAACACTTGTCTGCGCTAGTCGTATTATAGAAAAAGGCGCTGACTGGTTCAGTGAAATGGGATCTGATGATTCAACAGGAACACGTCTAATCAGTGTGTCAGGTGATTGTAACAAACCCGGTATTTATGAAATTGAGTGGGGCACGAGCCTCAATGAAGTACTCTCGATGATTGGTGCGATTAATGCTAAGGCTGTACAAATCAGTGGCCCTGCAGGTGACTGTTTATCGGTAGCCAAAGATGGTAAGCGAGAGTTTTGTTACAGCGACCTGTCCTGCAACGGCTCCTTAATGGTGTTTGATAATACGCGGGATATGCTGAGCGTTGTCAGAGACTTCGCGGAATTTTTTGTTGAAGAATCCTGTGGTATTTGTGTTCCCTGCCGAGCAGGTGGTGTCGACCTGTTACATAAAATGGAACGCATTATTGATGGCAAAGCCTGTCAACAAGATCTTGATGAAATCACCAGCTGGAGTAAGTTGCTAAAAAGTACCAGTCGCTGTGGACTCGGCACAGCCGCACCTAACCCAATCCTGGCAACGCTTAACAAGTTTCCTGAAATCTATGAGGAAAAACTCGTCAAACAAAATAGTCCATTATTGCCTTCCTTTGATATGAAAGAAGCGATGCGTGGACATGAACTAGCCTACAAGAACCTTGTGCAGAGGGATACATAATGACTGTTGAAATAACCATTGATGGTCAGGAAATACATGCTCAGCCTGGCGACACCATTGTCGATGTGGCAGCCCAAAATGGCATCTATATTCCCACACTTTGTTATGTTAAAGGCAAACCTTGTTTAGGCACGTGTCGCACCTGTTCCGTTAAGGTTAATGGTAATGTGATGGCCGCCTGCACCATCCCTGTGAGTGAGGGTATGAAAATAGAAGTTAATGAACCTGAAGTCACTGATATGCGTAAAGCATTGGTAGAATTACTGTTCGCCGAAGGCAATCATAACTGTCCAAGCTGTGAAAAAAGTGGTCGCTGCGAGTTGCAGGCAACGGGATATGAAGTCGGTATGATGGTATCTCGTTTTCCTTACCGCTTTACTCCACGGGTTGTTGATCATGCCTCTAAAACAGTTTGGCTGGAACGTGACCGCTGTATTTTCTGCCAGCGTTGTGTCGATATGATCCGGGATGAAAAAACCGGCAGAAAAATTTTTAGCATCAAAGGGCGAGGTACTGATGCCCGCATTGAAGTTGATGTTGACTTAGCTAATGTTATGCAACCTCAACAGGTTCGTGAGGCTTCTGATCTTTGCCCCGTGGGTTGCATTATTGACAAAACCCAGGGCTTTGATGACCCTATCGGCAAACGTAAGTTTGAAGTCAGATCCATTAAAGAGCGCGCACTTGAAAGGGGGCACAGATGAGTCATGTAACAAAAAACGAGATTCTTTCTCACGAACTGCCAGCAACACCTTTAGACCCTAAAATACAGGCTGAACGGGATGCAAAAATACAGGTGGCGATGATCGGTTTATGTGGTTGCTGGGGTTGCACCCTGTCTTTTCTGGATATGGACGAGTCCATATTGGGTTTACTGGATAAAATAACGATCACCCGCTCATCCCTGACGGATGTTAAACGTATTCCTCACCGCTGTGTTATTGGTTTTGTCGAGGGTGGTGTCGCCAATGATGAGAACATCGAAACACTTGAGCACTTTAGAGAGAATTGTGACATTTTGATTTCGGTAGGTGCTTGCGCTATCTGGGGCGGGGTTCCTGCTATGCGAAATATGGTGCCTCTGGAAGAATGTTTTCGGGAAGCCTATATTGATTCAGTCACGGCAGTCCCCGGTGCGAAAAAAATCATTCCTTATCATGAAGATATACCAAAAATCACCACTAAGGTCATGCCCATACATGAAGTTGTTAAAATAGATTATTTCATCCCGGGATGTCCTCCTGATGGTGATGCGATTCTCAAAGTACTGGACGATCTGGTTAATGGACGAGAGGTTAATCTGCCAGTATCCATGAATCGTTATGATTAATCGAGGTATTTAAAATGAGTAAGAAATTAGTCATTGATCCGGTAACACGAATCGAAGGTCACGGTAAAGTAACCATTCAGCTTGATGATAATAATCAGGTAGTGGATGCCAAATTACATGTTGTCGAGTTTCGCGGCTTTGAAAAATTTATCCAGGGACACCCATACTGGGAAGCGCCAATGTTGCTGCAGCGTATCTGTGGCATCTGTTTTGTCAGCCATCATTTGTGTGGTGCCAAGGCACTGGATGACATGGTTGGTGTAGGTTACAGCACGGGCGTAACTATGTTGCCAGCAGCCGAAAAAATGCGTCGTTTAGGGCATTACGGTCAGCAACTGCAATCACATTCCACAGCATATTTTTACTGTATTGTCCCTGAAATGTTGTTTGGTATGGACGCGCCACCTGAACAACGCAATGTGATGGGTCTGATCGAAGCTGACCCTGAGCTGGTAAAGCGAGTCATCGCTTTACGTAAATGGGGGCAGGAAGTGATTAAGGCAGTACTGGGTAAACGCATGCATGGCATAAATTCAGTACCTGGCGGCGTCAACCAGAATCTCAGCATTGAAGCAAGAGATCGCCTGCTGAACGGAGAAGATGGATTAATCTCAATTGATGAGGTGATTGAATTCGCACAGGATGGTTTAAAGCTGTTCTATGATTTCCATGAAAAAAATCGTGAGCAAGTGGATTCATTTGCTAACGTGCCTGCACTTAATATGTGCCTGGTGGATGATAACGGTAATGTTGATTATTACCATGGAAAAATGCGCATCGTGGATAAAAACAAAGAGATTGTTGAAGAGCTGGATTATCACGATTATCTGGACTATTTCTCTGAAGCCACTGAAGAATGGAGTTATATGAAATTTCCATTCCTCAAAAAATTAGGCAGGGAGGCCGGTTCGGTTAGAGTGGGGCCTTTAGGGCGTGTTAATGTCACCAAAAGCTATTCTGACTCAACACCGTTAGCCAGGGCTGCATTAGAGCGTTTCCATGATTACACCAAAGGCAAAGCAAATGATATGACCTTGCACACCAATTGGGCAAGGGCAATAGAAATATTACATTCCGCCGAGCTTATTAAAGCGTTGCTTAATGACTCTGATCTGCAAAAAGATCAGCTTGTTATTACTCCTGCGGAAGCTGCCTGGACGGGTGAAGGCGTTGGTGTGGTTGAAGCCCCTCGTGGTACATTGCTGCATCATTACCGCGCCAATAAAGAAGGCAATATTACCTTTGCCAATTTAGTTGTCGCAACCACACAAAATAATACAGTGATGAATCGCTCAGTACGTTCTGTTGCCGAAGATTATCTGGGTGGCAAGGCCGAAATCACCGAAGGTATGATGAATGCCATTGAAGTCAGTATTCGTGCTTATGACCCATGCCTTAGTTGCGCCACACATGCAGCAGGACAAATGCCTTTGATTGTTTCAGTGTTTGATGCAAGGGGTAAACTGATCAATGAATTTACCCGCTAGTAATATTGCCATACTGCTTGCTGACTACAACACCGAAGATAGCCTGATTTATGGCATTGGTAATATCGGGCGGCAGGATGATGGTCTGGGCTGGGCGTTTATCGACTGGCTGGAAGCCGAGACGATTTGTCCGAAAGCAGGTCTCATGCGGCATTATCAATTACATCTTGAAGATGCCGATCTGATTAGCTACAAAAAACAAGTGCTGTTCGTGGATGCCAGCAAAGCCCCTGGAGTTGAATCATTTCATCTGGAAAAAATTGAACCGAAGATGGATTTTAGTTTTACCTCGCACGCTATTTCGATTCCTTCAATTTTGGCTACCTGCAAGACCTGTTTTAATTACATGCCGGAAGTCCATTTTTTAACCATTAAAGGTTATGAATGGGAGCTTCAACAGGGGCTAACTTCAAAAGCGCAAGATAATCTGGATACGGCAATACATTTTTTTAATAAACAAACTCAATTATACCAATCAGGAGTTACTGATGAACAAACCAGATAGCAAACAAGTTAAAGACCTTATTATGAGTGCCCCTATAGCAAGATACATTGGCGAAAAGGGAGCAGAAATACTTGCTAGCCGAGCCGGTGGTGAAGGTATAGTAACCGATAACGACTTTCTATTTCATGAAGGAGAAACGGATAACAGTTTTTACATGATTGCATCTGGGCACTTAGCTCTGGTCAAAGAAAGAAAAAACAAAACCAAGAAACCGCGCACACTGCATGTGCTGGATAAAGGTGACCTGGTAGGTGAATTAAGCTTCATTGATGATACCCCTCATACGACATCAGTAGTTGCATTAGGCGAAGCTAAAGTAATATGTTTTAAAGCGGAAGATATCAGACCGCTTATCACTGAAGAGCCACAGCTAATGTTTGACTTTATGCGAGCGATCATCAAACGAGTCCACCGCACGGTTGCGGTTATTGGAAAACAACAAATGGCGCTTTCTGATTATATTTCCACTGGTGGTAAAGGACGTTCGTAGAAGCTTTAACTGACATTAAAATGCTTAAA
Organism: uncultured Thiotrichaceae bacterium; assembly: GCA_964485705.1. Classification (GTDB taxonomy): domain Bacteria; phylum Pseudomonadota; class Gammaproteobacteria; order SZUA-229; family SZUA-229. The sequence goes on along the minus strand of CAZALW010000002.1, from coordinate 9,885 downwards.
ATCGTGTTCCCGGTTTTTTTAACCATGGTTGTCGCCGAACTATTATTCAGCCACGCTTATGCTGTGCAAGCAGGCGAACTAGATGGAACGGTTTCAAACAGTGAAAGGCTTGAGCAATGTATTCAATTGCTTGATCCAGTCGTACTGCAAAAAGCACAGCAGCGTGGCTATAAACTGGATAAAAAAATAACCGTATTATGTCAGCATGCTAAACGTAATGAGGCACAAAATTTAGCCTATGATTTTGCTAACGATATTCAAAAATCAAAGCATCTGTTAGCTTTTCGGGCATGTAATCATGCCACAGTTGAACCCTTTTCAGCAATGCAGCAGATGATGCAGCGCTATTTTATATCGAACCTTCGATTTACCCATGTTTGTGATATGTTTAATTAAACCGTTATGACTTCATCAGAAAAATCTACTAATGCAGCGGCGCTGTTTGAAAAATTGAGGAGTATTTCTGAGCCGCCTGTGGAGGCCACTTTTATTGCCATCGAAGAAAACAGGGAAGAGCTTACGCCCTTGTTATTAACTGAAATTGGTGATTTTTCAAATGATTTGAATAGCGTTGCTAAACAGGGTGATGACTATATACGTCATATAGTGGCTATTTTTATTCTTGCGTATTTTCGTAATAAAGAAGCCTATCCTGCCATCATCAAGCTTATCTCACATTCAGGCGATAAGGTGATTAAACTCACTGGTGAGGTTTTTACGGAAGCTCTTGGGCGTATTCTGGCATCCGTTTGTGACGGTGAGCTAAAGCCTGTTAAACAAGTGATAGAAAATCCTTTGTTAAGCCCCTGGATTCGTGCGGCGGCTCTTGATAGCCTCATGGTGTTGTGGAAAGAAAATGTACTCAGCCGTAATGATGTGATCGCTTATCTAAAAGAACTGATGCAAGGTAAACTGGAAAAAAAGTCCAGTTATGTCTGGGATGCCATCGCACTAATTGCTTATGACCTTCATCCTGGTGACATTGAAGATTTATTACGTGATGCCATAAAAAGAAAATTAATTGATCCTATGGCTCTAAATGAACAATTACTTGCCGCCTGCGTAAAAGATAATTTAACCGATATTATTAAGAACAAAAAAAATGTGGTTGAAGGCTATATAAAGGATCCCATTAAAGAGCTGACATGGTGGTTGTATCCCGACGAAGAAGCACTCGATAAAGGTATCGATTATGCGGCAATGTCAGTGCCGCTTGCAGATAAAAAGATCATACCGGGTGAGCGAGCTTTACCCATGGGCTGGCGCGCGGATACTGTGGTAAAAACGGGTAGAAAAATCGGCCGTAACGATCCCTGTTTTTGTGGTAGTGGTAAAAAATATAAAAAATGTTGTGGCGCACATTGACTGGATTATAAAGTATGAATATGTGGTTTTATAAAACGCCATGTTTTTATAGCGTAAACCCATCCCTTTATAAACAAACTTAAATAACACTAACATTACACAGGATACAGAGAATGCCTATATACGATTACCGATGTGAAGCTAACGGGCAGATTGTTGAAGCTATCCACAGCATCAGTGAGACGATCAAAACGTGGGGTGAACTTTGTAAAAAAGCTGGACTTGAATCTGGCTCTACGCCAGTGGATGCAAAGGTAGTGCGTCATATCACTGGTGGTAACTTCAATAGCCTTAAAACACCGATCAAATTGACATCCATATTGCCAAAATAATAAGTGCGAAGATGTCAATCATGAATTTTTAGAGATGTCATATTACTGATTCATGAAAAACCGAGATAGTGATAAGTAATCTTGCAAAGCAAAACAAGTTCTGATTAGTAAATAACCATCCGGTTATGGATTTAATTTATTTTTTATCATTAACCCTTTGAATTCACTGTTTTATCTCAAAATGTAAATGCTTGGCATCTAAATTGCATCTCTCCTGAAAATACCGATTAACCGCATCATTGAGTAGTGACATGCCATCAAATCCGCAAACAAAAAGAGCCGTTTATGTTAACGAGAATTTCAACCGGGAAAAGAATGTTCGGGAGATAAATGCTAATTTCTTTTTACCTGCCATTGTTGAAACAAAAATACTGGATTGGCAAGTATTAGCGGAAGCGAGTAACAAGCAAAAATGTCTTGAACGTGTTGAAAGCAATAAATCACAGTTGACTACATTGGCGCAATTCTCAGCCGGGCGCACATTTAAAAAATTTGGTCATGAAGGCGGTGTCGAATTTTTTGTGTTATCAGGTGTTTTTTCTGATGCTGATGGTGACTATAGTGCAGGATGTTATGTGCGTAATCCAGCGAAAACGTATCATAGTCCTTTTACCCGTGACGGCTGTATTGTTTTGTTTAAGTTAGGGCAGTTTCAGCCTTTAGACCGTAAGCGGGTGGTCATTCATACCAGCGATTCAGAAGCTAAATGGATGTCAGCAGGCGAGCCGGGCGTGTCTCGTTTAGATCTGCATCATTTTGCAGAGGAGGCGGTTAGTCTGTATCGAATCCGCGCTGAATGCTGGATCACTTTTCAAAACCAAAATCAGGGTATTGAATTGTTTGTTTGCGAAGGCTCAATATTCATAGATGGTGATTGTTATGCAACAGGCTCATGGCTTCGTTACCCTGTTGGCAGCAAGGTTAAGGTTCGCACAAAAGCTGGCGCTTGCCTCTATATTAAAAAAAGGCTTTTTCCAAAATAGCTATGACGTTACCGGGTTTTCTATCCTGCTGCATCCTTTTCTTAAATCACGCTGAGTAGTTACGATTATTTTAGAGTTTATAGTTGATTTTTAAACTGTTTTTTTTAATATCAAATAAAATAATATATTATTAATATTTATTATTTTACTTAATATGGTGGTTGTGGATAATATTTGTAACCGTTAATTAGGAATTATAGATATGAATGTTTTAGCGCAACGCTTACAAAGCGAAAATGAAATTGAAAATAAGCATAGTCAGTTTATTACTGATGACGAAGGTTTTTTGTTAAGTGCAGAAGATTGGAGTATAGCTTTTTCTGAAGAACTATTAAAAACAGAATCAACTCAGTTTTCTTCTGATCATCTTAAGGTTATTTATTTTGTCCGGGAAAAGGTGTTGAACCTTGGTGGTTTGCCCCCTCTTAGACTGGTTTGTAAATCAATAGGTATGGAAAAAATAGAACTGATGAAATTATTTGGATCGTGCATAAATTTATGGAAAGCAGCCGGTCTACCAAAACCTGATGATGAAATAAGATCTTATATGAATTGATACGGTTTTTCACTTCATGGTATGGGCGTTTTAATTCAGGTTGGAATTGAAACTGTAATTAGAAGAGAAGGGGGCTATACCTGTTTATTAATTAAGCCTTTCTCTCTAATTTCTTTTGCTTATTATTTTTCCATTTTTTGTAACCATGGTTTCCAGTAGTTTAATAAAGCGCAATTGATGTTGTTGCAAATACTTGTCTTTATGGTAAGCAATCCATGTGGTTTCCCATGGTAACAGTTTACTAAGGTCACGTAATTCTAAATCTTTATCCTGTTTAGCTGAATAGGCCATGCTGGCTATTAGTCCTAGCCCTAATCCTTCGCGAACGTAAGTTTTAATTATATCGGTATCCATAGCACTAAGCGTGACTTCAGGAGTAAGTCCGGCCCGCGCAAATGCGGTAGTGGTATGCCCTGAGCCAGTTAAGCCAAAAGTGTAAGTAATTATAGGGTAGTCACAAATATGTTTTAGTTTTAAAACTTTTCTTTTGAGTATGGGGTGGCCTTTTGGTGCAACAAGGCTACGATTCCACTGATAGCAGGGTATGGTTATTAACATCGGTTGATCACCCAGGCTCTCAGTACAGATTGAAAAATCAACTTCATCTTTTAGTGCTAGCTGCACTAACTGCATAGGGGAGTCCTGATAAATTTGCAGGCGTACTGTTGGGTAAATTTTACGATAGGCTCTTATTACTGCGGGCAGTACATAACGAGCCTGTGTGTGGGTTGCACCGATTCGTAATACCCTGTCGGTATCCTCCTTGTAATCATTGCCAACAGCAAGAATATTTTCGCGAATAGCTAATGCCTGCTGTGCATATTTTAAAATAGTATTTCCAGCCGCAGTTAATCCGGTTATTTGTTTGCCCTTTCTCATGAAGACTTGTACACCTAATTCTTTTTCGAGTTGAGCCAGGTGGTGTGATACTGCTGATTGCACTATGCACAATTTACTGGCGGCATTAGTGACATTAAAGTCAGTTGCGGCGAGTATGCTAAGTGTTTTTAAATGACGTAATTCCATATTATAAAAATAGATTAAATATTATAAATAATTATTATACAAGATATATAAAAATAAGTATATTGTTGTCCAGCACATAATATTACTTAATAAATACATATAAAAACTATGCAAAATGTTGTAAAAATAATACAGAAAAACACCTTAAGCGGAATGCAGATTAGCGTGTTAAACCAGGCACTTGATGGTTTGAATAATGAACAGCTATCCTGGGTTAGCGGCTATGTTTCAGGTTTGCAGGTCGATTTATTATCTGCACCAGCGACAGCGATTGAATCAACAGTGCTTACAATTTTATATGCTTCACAGGGTGGTAATGCACGAAGTGTTGCAGCGTCAATGGCAGCAAATGCTGAAAATTGCGGTTTCTCTACGCAATTACTTTCAGTAGAAAATTACAGGCCGCGTAATTTACTTAAAGAGACGTATTTGCTGGTTGTCATTAGTACTCAGGGCGAGGGCGAGCCACCAGAGGCTGCGCAAGAATTATTTCATTACCTGTCAGCTAAAAAGAAGCCGAAGCTGGATAATTTGCAGTATGCCATTTTTGGTTTAGGCGATTCCAGTTATGAATATTTCTGCAAAGCAGCGCAGGACATGGATAGCTATTTTCAGGATTCAGGTGCTATGTCCTTGCTACCGCGTGTTGATGCGGATGTCAGCTTTCAAACACAGGCAGAGCACTGGGGAATAGAAACCTTGCAGGAATTAGAAAAGATACTGCCGTTTGCAAAAACAAATGCAACGCCATCTATTGACAGTCATCTGATTAAAAAGAGACATGACAGTAGTGACCCATATCAGGCTGAAGTGCTTGAAAATAGAAGAATAACATCGCCTGATTCTGTTAGTACAGTGCAGCATATTGCATTGGAGATTGATCCGAATGTAATGCGTTATCAACCAGGTGATGCGGTAGCTGTGTTCTTTCAAAATGCACCGGACGTAGTATTTAAAGTCCTTCAGCTTGCAAATTTATCCGGTGATGCTGGAAATTTAACGGTTACTGAACTGGTTAATGAGTTGCTGGCGTACCTGCATGATCTTGGTGTGTTACATTTAGGTTATAAGCCCGTGGTGTTAGACAATTATCCAAATGACAATCAGAACGTTTCGAGTTAATGAAATGATACTTGATAGTATAATTGGTGCGTCTGCTGATTCTCAGAGCCGTAGCCTGTTTAAAACAATAACATGGAGAATAACAGGTACTCTTGACACGATACTATTAGCTTATGTGTTTACAAAAGACTTATCCGTTGCCGCGTCTATTGGTCTAGCAGAAGTTTTTACTAAACTGATACTTTATTATTTACATGAACGTGTCTGGAGTCGCGTACCAGCAGGTAAATAATACATAACTTCTCTATAAACCGGAGCACTATATAAATAATCAGGAAAATTTTTCGGCTCTTATGACCTTTACATCGCTCAGAAATAACACAATAGCGTAATCTTTATAATAGGTTTTGTTGAGATGCTCAGCAATAGCCTCAACCAACTGTGGCTCACCCAGAACTTCTACCCGGATGTTACTATCAGAAGACCAGCCAGCATCACGTACTCCCCGTTGCCCTTTGCCACGAGCATTGCTAATAGTGTAACCACGCGCACCCAGACGTTCAATATCTTCCACCAGACTATGTTCCAGTACTGACTCGGTGATGATGGTAATCAGTTTCATGTTGTGGGTAAGCACTATATTAAACTCCTAAGGTATATAGATATTCCGTCAGTTTGTGATACAGAGGAATACCGAAAATAATGTTGAACGGGAAAGTAACACCAAGTGAGGCGGTGAGTGACAGGGTAGGGTTAGCTTCCGGCAGGGCGATACGCATTGCTGCGGGGACTGCGATGTAGGAAGCACTTGCTGCCAGTGTGGCTAACAGCACCGTGCCACCGATGGAAAGTTCCAGCATTAATCCAATTGTGCTACCAATGAAGGCAGAGAAAACCGGAAAAATAATACCAAAACCCAGCAGAAAAATGCCATAACGGCGTAAACTCCCCACCTGGCTTGCTGCAATCAGCCCCATTTCCAGTAAAAACAATGCCAGTACGCCTTTAAATGGGTCAAAAAACAGACCGGCTATCGGTTGAATGCCTTCTTCTCCTGCTATCCAGCCGATCAGTAGACCACCCAGAAGTAACACAATGCTTTTACCGAGGAAGACTTCATGCGACAGTTGTCCCCATTTGGTGTTTTTGGAAATGCCCCGTACCAGAACAATACCGACCAGAATGGCGGGCACTTCCAGTATCACCAGAAACAGCGGCATATAAGCTTCAAAAGGTACTTGTTGCGCGACCAGATAAGTGACTGCCACGGCATAGGTGCCAACACTGACCGAACCATAGTGCGCTGCTACCGATGCGGCATCTGCTTTTTCTAATCGTCCGATATAACGTAGTATTGGAAAAGCCAGTAATGGCAACACAAAACCCATTGCCAGCACCGCTGTCATGTCGGGCAGCAAATCACCAAATGATTGTTTGGACAACTCAATACCGCCCTTAAGACCAATGGCAAGCAATAATATAACACTAAGAAACTCGTAAATTGCGGGCGGCAGGCGCATTTCTGCGCGCATTAGACCGGCAATCAGGCCAAGCATAAAAAACAGAACGACAGGATCTAGTGACATAATATAATCGACCTTAACAGTAGTAATCTGGAGTGGATGTTTGCACTCACTAATGTTGTTGACGTTTAGTGCATATGTGCTCTTACTTCATCTCCGGGGTTAGGCAGACCTGCAATTCGCCATACTGCCAGGCAGGTGCCAAACATGATTTTGATATTATGGCCTTCGGCGCTCAATTGGCGACAAACTCTCCTTGGTGGTGGCATAGCATTTAGTCGATTAAAGTAGTCACGTATATAATATATTACCTGCCAATGCTCTTCCCTGAGTTGTTTGATTCCTTCATCATCGGCAATCTGGCGCGCTAAAGCTTTGCTCCACTCATATTTGTCAATCAGGTAACCATCACTGTCAAACTGGATGGTGAAATAATCAGCTTTTTCGCTTGTGTTGTTTTTTAGTGCATGCATTTTTATTGTCTCAGTAGGTTTAAAATTTTTGATTAAAAGGTTATACACTATTTAAGCAAAATAAATGCCAACTTTATGAATATCATATTAATCAATGATTTATGTTATCTTGATTAGGCAAAACCATGTGCTATCGTGTTATTATATTGCAGGACATAGACCTTAATGGATAGATGATTTCCATTAAATATGTAGTGGTAATTGGATTAAAAAAATGCTGAGAGCAGGAATAGATTGGTGCATGATGACTTAAATATTAGTATCAGGATACTTGTCTGGGCCGTGCCCGTCATCTATGCGATTACCCTGCATGAAGTCGCGCACGGTGTGGTGGCATACTATTTAGGTGATGCGACGGCCAAACGGGCCGGGCGCTTGACTATCAATCCACTTAAACACGTAGATCCAATTGGTTCTATTGTCATACCGGTTTTTTTACTCTGGTTTAGTGGTTTTATTTTTGGCTGGGCAAAACCCGTTCCTGTTAATGAAAAAAATCTCAATTCTCCTAAACGAGATATGATACTGGTAGCAGCAGCTGGCCCGGCTGCCAATCTTATTATGTCCATAATATGGGCAATAATAATGAAACTGGGGTATATGTTATCTGCTACCCAGCCTGATGCTGGGCTGGTATTGGTTTACATGGGGGCTGCAGGTATCTTCATCAATGCGGCCGTCATGATGTTGAACTTGTTACCCTTGCCACCATTAGACGGCGGCCGTATTTTAATTGGCTTATTACCAGAACGTTTTAGTTTGGTTTTAAGCAAAATAGAACCCTGGGGATTTATGATATTAGTGACAATGATAATCACCGGTTTAGTTGCAAAAATAGTCTGGCCGATGATGGTCATAGAAATGACTGTGGTAACCCATCTGGTTGGTACACCTGCAGAATTATTTATTAATGCATTGCGCGTCCTGCTTGGTGAATCTAAGCTTGTTCAATAGTGTTATGATTTTTCCATGAAGACGGTTTACGATTGCAACCATTGTTCTGTTAAACCTGTTTACTGAACCTGTCCATGCTGATAGTAATATAACGACGATTTATAGCGTGTCTTTAATTAAGGGGTATCCTTTTCATCCAACTCGTTAATAAGTGGACATATGAAGCAGGAATATAGCAACAGGAAAATTTTATAGGAGAGTTACTTCATTTTGGTTCTGATAAGTATCCGAACTGGCACTCTATGAAGTGAGGCCATATAGCTTTAACATATTTCTGTGTAACTGCCATAGTTAAATGTAATCTATTAAACGTTTTTTCAAATTCAATGATAAACCTATTCAGTGCCGGTTTCCAATTTCTAATGGGCATGGTCCATTTTTTGGAGGCTTGCTGTATTGCCAGGTAAATTACTTTTTTAGTCGAATCATCGGTTGGAAAGAGTTTTCGTTTTTTGATGGCTTTGCGAATAATGCTATTCAGTGATTCGATGGCATTTGTCGTATAAATAGCTTTTCGTATATCCGTTGGGCGCTCTACACCAGTAATGGTGTCTACAACAATATAGAGTAGTATTTGCGCTTCCAGACAGCTTTACCCTTACTGGTCAGCACCATGTAGTTGAAAAACATTATTTTGCTAAATCAGGGTCTCCAACAATATAGAGTAGTAAGTGCCACACTTAGGTATTTAACTACCTGATGTTATTAAAGATAATATTGCTCATATTTTCCAAAAACAGCCATTTGTGACTATATTTTCAACGACTTAATTCTTTTTAGGTCAAATCTAGAGTCATTGGCTGGTTTACGAGTGAAATCATACTCGCCTCGTAAATTAACATGCCGCCAGGTAATCACTGATCCCTGTCCAATGGCTTCAATCTCTTGGGGTTTTATTCCCCGTTGCTTGCGACGTATAAATATTGAGCTGTGCGAAGCGAGTGAATTCAACTTAATACCCGTCCGCTTGCGGCGGGGTTGTTTATTCGCCAAAAATTAGGGTGTCTTCTGTTTTTGTGAGAAAGTCTCGTGGTGCACTGCTGCCTATCTTGCCATCACTAGCTTTAAAGTAATCAATCGCAACGAGTATCGACTTTGAGCTGTTTGAGCGATCAAATTCCAGTGTTTTTATAATGCCAGAAACTCGTCGTTGTAGCTTATTGGAAAGAGAGGCTAACAGATCATAATAAGATTGGTTTCTAACTTCATTAGATAAATATTAATCGAACTCAGCGAGTTTTTTCTCATCTGTTTCATCCATCGTTTCAAACGCATTGACCAGCTCTTCAATTTTGTAATACTTTTCACTAGGCGTTGCTTTGGTCGCTTTAACAATGGCAATAACGCTTTTAGCAAAGAACCAGGCTGACTTGTGTGAATCATTGAGTAATCGCAGCGCTTCGTTTTGCGCTCTTTCCTGGTGGCTTGCTCTTTATCGGCAAGTTTGGCGTTTGCGCTATGCTTAATGGATGTAACAGACTTCAGCAGTATATCAACCAGTGTATCCTGACGTTTATAAAATTGATGTTTAATAAATGCCAGTAAGTGCAGATAGGACTTGGTGGGCATGAAAATTGGCTCAGCTGATGATAATCGGATTTATAGAACCAG
>CAZALW010000001.1:0-55063 GCA_964485705.1 uncultured Thiotrichaceae bacterium | reverse complement strand
CACGCGTTGATCGTGTATGTATCTCCACGTGGGCAAAAAAACGTGCCCACCCTACTGCTGAAAGAAAAATAGCTTTTTTCTACTCAATTAACCTATTATTGTTTTTGCCTTTTTCGCGTCTTTTGCGTTCTTCGCGGACTAATGCTTTTGATTTTTAACGTCTGCTAATGACCGAACTCAGTCATTCGGGTAACAAAATTTATGCAACAAACCATCGGAAAAATATTTCATGAAAATACTAGTAACAGGTGTGGCCGGTTTTATCGGCATGAGTGTAGCCAAAGCGCTGCTTAAAAGAGGTGATGAGGTCGTTGGTATTGATAATCTAAATGATTATTATGAAGTGAAATTAAAGCACGACCGCTTAAAACTCATTGAAGGTTATGATGGTTTCACCTTTATAAAAATGGATATTGCCGATCGCGATGCCATGAAAACATTGTTTGAGCAGCAAAAGTTCCAGCGTGTTTTTAACTCCGCAGCGCAAGCTGGCGTACGTTATTCACTGGAAAACCCGCATGCTTATGTTGACAGCAATCTGGTTGGCTTTGTCAATATACTGGAAGGTTGTCGCCAGACAAAAGTCGAACATCTGGTTTATGCCAGCAGTTCAAGCGTATATGGCGCAAACACCAACATGCCATTTAGTGTACATGACAATGTTGACCACCAGGTAAGTTTGTATGCTGCAACAAAAAAATCGAATGAATTAATGGCACATACCTATAGTCATTTATACAATATACCCACCACCGGATTGCGCTTTTTTACTGTTTACGGGCCATGGGGCAGACCGGACATGTCGCCCTCATTGTTTACCGGTGCCATTCTTCGTGATGAGCCAATTAATGTGTTCAACGAAGGAAAAATGAAACGCGATTTTACCTATATTGACGATATCGTCGAAGGTGTTGTACGTGTCATAGATAAAACAGCAGAGCCAAACCCTGATTATGATAACAATACATCCGACCCGGCAACATCTTATGCTCCGTACAGGGTATATAACATAGGTAATAACGACGTAGTACAACTTATGGATTTCATTGAAACCATAGAAGATGCTGTTGGTAAAAAAGCTGAAAAAAACATGTTGGGAATGCAGGACGGTGATGTGGTTGCAACTTATGCAAATATTGATGCTTTAGTCGATGCTGTTGGTTTTAAACCAGCTACGCCATTAAAAGAAGGTATTGGGAAATTTGTCGATTGGTACAGGGGGTATCACCAGCTTTAATAAATAATTGAGAATTGAGAGTTGAAAATTAAAACACTATATTGCTCAACTTGGTGTTTATTGTTAGCGTGTGTTGTATATTTTAGGTTTTTCACTCTCCATTCTCAATTCATAATTCTCAATTGTTTTTACTTAATTATCAAAGCTGATTGAGAATTTTTTCACATTCCTTAATGTAGGCTTTTTGTCCAAATAAAAACTGCCAGCGCGAGCCGCCACACTGGCGCCATAATACAGCAGAGCGAATGCCGGAAAGTAATAATGATCGAACCTTGCTGGCATTTGTTTCATTGCTTAAATAGGACTGTTCGCCGCTAACGATAATTTTTGGGCCTAATGTGCTGATAGTGTCTTTGTATAGTAGACCTAGTTTAGCAAAGGTGTTTTCATGGTTAAGCGAGAAGAAATCAAACTTATCCTCAATTTTTTTTAAGCGACCGTCAATTTCATCAAGCATTTGTGTGTTAGCGGATAACTTTCGTTCCAGCATGAGTAATGAAATGACATATTTTGTTACCTCAAGATCCCGATTAGATTTATCAAAGAGATGTTGATGTAATACTTTAACGCCATGGTTAATGCTGGCGACACTGCCATATACCTGCTCAACATTATCAGCATCAAAACGAAACAGGGTTTCAATACTGGCCTCAATTTGTGCGCTATTAGCACTGCCGGTATTGGCAATTTGTTTGACCAGTGACGCAGCCTGAAAAATGCCTGCCAGCGCTAATGTTTGGTCGAATTTACTATGAGTCATAAGTTGATGTTTTAAAATTATTAGAGAGCTTTGCACGATAGAGTAAAAAAAAGATTTTGAAAACTACCGTAAATCTTAAAAGTATTATTTTCCGCAAATGCACGCTAATAAACGCAAATATAAACTTTTTTTAATTTTTTATTGCGTTTATTAGCGTGTATTTTCGGGAAAAGTTTTTATTTGAAGTTTTTTGCACACTAAATTTATTGTGCAAAAGCCTCTATTCATTATTCATTGCTTCAATGATGCCACCGCCAAGGCAGGCCTCATTTTGATAAAACACAATAGATTGCCCCGGTGTGATAGCACGTTGCGCTTCATCAAACCTGACATGGTACCTTTGGTTACCTGTTTTAGTTAATGTGCAATCTTGATCGCTCTGGCGATAGCGAATTTTTGCAGTCAGTTCATTATTATCATTGGGTTCATTTCCTTCGATCCAGTTAATCTGGCTGGCTATCAGCGTATTGTGGAACATAGCAGGGTGGTTGTGTCCCTGTGCCACAAATAGAATATTATTAGACATGTCTTTTTTTACAACATACCATGGCTCTTCACCACTTTTTTTCAAACCCCCAATACCCAGGCCTTTTCGTTGCCCCAGCGTGTAATACATTAAACCATTATGTGTGCCAATGTATTCACCACCAATCGTGTGTATTTCACCTGGTTTGGCGGGCAGAAATTTTTCCAGAAAAGTAGTAAAACGTCGTTCGCCGATAAAGCAGATGCCGGTACTGTCTTTTTTATCATGGGTGATTAAATTATTCTTTTTCGCCAGTTCTCGTATTAAAGGTTTATTAAGTTCACCGATAGGAAAAATGGCGTGTGATAACTGGTATTGGTTTAAAGCATGCAAGAAGTAACTTTGATCTTTGTTATTGTCGAGGCCCCGCAGTAATTGTATCTTGGGTAATTTTATTTTGTTGTTGCTTAAACGGGTGCGAGCATAATGCCCGGTGGCAATTTTTTTTGCTCCTAGCGTTTGAGCATGCTCCAGAAAGGCGCGAAATTTAATCTCTTTATTGCACAAAATGTCCGGGTTAGGTGTACGCCCCGCGCTGTACTCATCAAGAAAATGTTGAAAAACCCGGTCCCAGTATTCGCTGGAAAAATTAATGGTGTGTAATTTTATGTTGAGTGTCTGGCAAATAGCGCTGGCATCTTTTAGATCAACAGCGGCGGCACAATACTGTTCGTCATCATCCTCTTCCCAGTTTTTCATGAACAGACCCTCAACGTCATAACCCTGTTCAATAAGCAATAATGCGGCAACGGATGAATCGACACCACCTGACATGCCAATAATGATTTTTTGTTTTTTCATCAGGCAAGGTGAGTTAGTAGATCGAGCGGCGATCGCTTGCCAGCGAGGTAGTCGTCAATACAATTTATTACCATTGGGCTGCGCAGCTTTTGTGGATTATGTATAAGTTCATCGCGTGTTTTCCATACTGCCGCCTGTATGCCTTCATCAAGTGCCTGCGAAGCATTGTGGTTTTTACAGTCACCACAAAATGCAATACGTAGAAAGCTTTCACCATTGTCAGGATGTTTCCATAAATAAATCCCGGTAATGGCTTCAGGCATAAACTGCCATGCGGTTTCCTCTTGCGTTTCACGAATGACAGCAGTAATAAGACTTTCATCAGGATCAAGATGCCCGGCAGGCTGGTTTATTACCAACTCACCATGAATAAGTTCTTCAACCATTAAGAATTTATTGTTACGCTCAATGATGGCAGCAACCGTAGTGTGAGGTTTCCAGATCATGATGGTTATTTTTTTAGATGACTTTTTGTAGTACGTTGCCGTAGCACCGCGTAGCGCCAGATGCCATTTATAGTGAAGTAACCGATCAGGCTGCTTGAGATTGCCATGGTAAAACAGCCAACCAGAAAAGGTTTCCAGATTGCAGATAGCTCATTTTGTAACCAGCCAAAGCTGAGTTCAAAACTGAAATCGATTACTGGTTCTCCGATAATCCAGGTGCCTACTTTGTAAGCAAAGTAAAACATTGGAGTAATGGTGACCGGGTTGCTAATCCAGACTAATACAACTGACAGTGGCAGATTAGTGCCAATCCATATTGCTACGCCTGCAGCGAACACCATCTGAAAGGGCACTGGTATCCAGACAAAAAACAATCCTACAGCAAAAGCACCAGCAACAGAGCGTCGATTCAAATGCCATAAATCAGGTTTGTGTAACCAGTCGCCAAAGATTTGTAGTATTTTGTGCTCTTTGATTGTTTTATGATGCGGTAGAAACCGCTGAAAAAACTTGCGTGGCATAGTTATCGTATAAGTGTATAAGTATCAGCTGAGCTATTGTCGACAGTACAATAAAATATTATGTATTATAGCATTTTTACTTTATAGTTTTGTAACAGCATGCAAAGCTCTTTAGAGATGCCCTTTAGTTGGCAGCTTATCATTTTGTCTACAAATGGATTTTAATAATGTACTACAAAACAGGGATGTTTGTTTATGCGCTGGCTTTTTTGCTGGGTATTGTTTTTGTTCAGCAACTTGTCGTTTTACCTGCACTTTCCTTTGTCATTGTCCTGGTGTTGTCTCTGCTTCTTCTGTATTCATTGCTTAGTAATAGTCAATATTGTTTTGCATTTAAGTCACAAATTACTTTAATCTTATTAATTATATCATTGATTTTATTTGGTATATTGTATTCTTCGTTTTTCGCAAAGCAACAACTTTCTTTTCGCTTAGATGAAAACTTTATTGGCAAAGACCTCCTCATCAATGGTTTTGTTTCGAGTATTCCGGTTAGCAATGAAAAGGCACAACGTTTTGAATTGATCATTACAGAGTTAGGTATTCTAAGAACAGATGGTACGCTAATGGAGTCGGTGTTAGCAGTTCAAAAAATACCCAGAAAAATTCGTTTAAGCTGGTATTACGGTCTACCCGTTCATGCTGGAGAAAAATGGCAGTTGAAAGTACGGTTAAAACTACCGCGCGGATTGATGAATCCTGGCAGTTTCGATTATGAAGCATGGTTGTTTCAACATGGTATTGATGCCACAGGTTATGTGCGTAAATCAGTATTAAATAAGGTTCAGTATGATGTCCCACAAGCTCTGTCATGGTCAGCATTGATACTGTCAGTTAATAAAATACGGCACTTTCTGAGCCAGAAAATTGATGCCATTGAAGTTAGAAAGCTTGAAGTTAGAAAACTTGAAGCTAAAAAATCTGAAGCTGAAAAGCTGGCGAAAGAGCAGGGTGATGGCGCTCAAACAAGTTCTTTTTCATTAATAAAAGCCCTTGCTATTGGTGATAAATCATCCATTTCAAAGCAGCAATGGCAGGTGTTAATAAACACCGGAACTAGTCATTTAATGGCGATTTCTGGCTTGCATATTGGTCTGGCAGCATTTTTTGGTTATGTGTTGATTCGTTGGCTGGTTCCCGTTTTTGTGATGAAACGTGTGCCAGCACAGCATGTAGCGCTGAGTGCTGGACTCATGGTGGCAATGTCATATGCCATGGTCGCTGGTTTATCCATCCCAACACAACGCGCCATTATAATGTTGAGTGTTTTATCAGTGATGATGTTGCTCAGACATAACCATCGCCCGTTTGATGCGTTGGGTTTTGCTTTATTGCTGGTTTTGCTGTTCGATCCTTTAGCCGTTTTATCTGTTGGTTTCTGGTTTTCTTTCTCAGCGGTGGCAGTTATTTTTATCACGCTGACTGCAAACCATGCAGGCGATAATAAGGTAATAGATAATAAGGCGATAGATAATAAGATAATAGCTGGGCAGAACAAAAAGACCGTATTTTATTCGGTTTGGCGTAAAGTCAGCTCAGTGTTGCAACAATGGGTACGTTTGCAATTTTATATCACCCTGTTTTTATTGCCATTGTCTTTATTTATGTTTCAGCAAACTTCACTGGTTTCTCCCATTGCTAATTTATTATTGATTCCTTACGTTAGCTTTCTGGTTGTGCCATTGGTATTGCTTGCCATTGTGTTTTCATTTTTTGCGCCTGATATGGCTGATTTTTTGTTCAACCTGGCGGTAAGTTTACTGGACTTTATCTGGCCATTGCTGAGCTGGTTTGCAAACCAGCCCTACGCCATATGGGTGAGAGGTGATGTTGATATTATAAAATTGTTGCTGGTAACGACGGCAATGCTGATGTTTTATTTTTCCAGAGAGTTGTCAAATTTTATTACCTCGTATTGGCGACAGAGCAATACGCAGATGAGTAATAGACGACCAGCCCGGCAGCCAACCATATGGTTACTTCGTGGTATAGCATGTTTATTGTTTTCAGCACTATTTATTACAACAAAAGAAACATTCAACACTGGTGAGTATCAATTGACCGTTCTTGACGTTGGCAATGGGTCAGCGGCAGTTATCCGTACGCAAAATCATGTCATGGTGTTTGATGCTGGAGCAAGGTTCAGTGACCGATTCGATATTGGTAGTAGTGTGGTTTTGCCGTATTTGCGTTCGCATGGCTTAACCGCCCTGGACTATTTAATCATCAGCCATGGTGATAGTGACCATATCGGTGGGGCTCAGGCGATATTGGATGCATTGCCTGAAACCACTGTTATCGGCCAGCATATAGAAGCACTTGTTGCTAATAAAAAATTGCCTTGTGTAACAGGTAATAAGTGGCAATGGGATGGTGTTGATTTTGTATTTTTATCACCCGCTACCGCCAGCATGGCAAATGTAAAAAGAAAGTTACGAAATAATCAATCCTGTGTTTTGCGGGTGAGTGGGCGAGCTGGTTCTGTGTTGTTTAGCGGTGACATAGAAAAAGCAACTGAGCAGCAACTGCTCAATCGTTATGGTAAGAAACTGGGCGCAGATGTGTTAATTGTGCCGCATCATGGCAGTAAAACTTCATCAACTGCTGAATTTATTCAGGCAGTTGACCCTGAAATTTCCATATTTTCAGTGGGTTATAAAAATAAACATAAGCATCCAGAAAAAAAGGTATTGGCGCGTTATAAAGAGCAGGGTGGAACATTGTTACAAACAGACAAAAGTGGCGCCATAACCATCAGCTTAACCAGAAAAGCGGGCAAAACTATTGAAAAGTATCGAGAAACCGCACGAAGATACTGGCATCATAGTGCTGATTAAGCTTAATGGTCTATTGAGTTGTTAATAAATGAAGTAAGATGGTAACTATTCAGTATAACTGTAAGGCTCGTTTTTTATTCACCTCGAAGTTCACGAAGAACACGAAGGAATTAACATTAATGGGCAAAACATTTCGTTCAGTTTTGATGATACATTTAGTTCCATCTTCGTGTCCTTCGTGAGCTTCGTGGTGAATATTTATATAAGATGTATGATATAAAAAACAATATCAACGGCTCTCGATTAATTTTAGTTAGGTGATGTTTTCAAAGGTGGCTCGTGCTTGAACTAGTAAAATCCGGTGGCTGGTTAATGCTACCTATCATATTGTGTTCCATTGTTTCCTTTTCGATTATTGCAGAACGTTTCTGGAGTTTGCGACGCGAAAAGGTATTACCTGAGCATCTGGTTGCAAATGTATGGAGTGCCGTCAAGAAGGGCAAGCTGGCGCGCAGCGATATTGAAGCATTAAGTAAAGAATCAGCTTTGGGTCAGATATTAAGTGCGGGACTGCTTAATCGCAATGAAAGCCGTGAGCGTATTAAGGAATGTATTGAAGAGCGCGGACGTGAAGTGGTTCATGACCTGGAACGGTTCTTAAATACATTAGGCACTATTGCATCTATTTCTCCATTACTCGGTTTGTTAGGCACGGTTGTCGGCATGATAAGTGTATTTGCCGCCATCACTACATACGGTGTTGGTGACCCAACAGTATTAGCCGGAGGTATTTCTGAGGCGATGATTACCACTGCTGCGGGTTTAACGGTTGCCATTATCAGTCTGGTTTTTTACCGCTACTTTCGTCGTAAGGTTGATGGCATCGTGGTGATAATGGAACGTGAAGCCATTAAAATGGTTGATGTGTTGCATAATAATCGCTGAGTTGTCATACCCATTAACTTACGCCTATTAACTTACATCCATGAACTTACGCCCAGACCATAAAGAAGACAGTGTCGAGGTCAATTTAACGCCATTAATTGACGTGGTGTTTTTGCTGCTTATTTTTTTTATGGTATCAACAACCTTTGATCGTCATACAAAGTTGAAAGTGTCATTACCAGAAGCATCAACCAAAGCTACGCAGCAGCAAAGTGACCCGCTGGTTTTATCCATTGATGCAAAAGGCAACTATTTTTTAAATGAACGCCAAATTGTTAATCAACAACTGGGGACGTTAAAACGGGCGATACTGAAAACACTGAGCGAGAAAAATCTTAATATCAAGGATGTTTCTCTGGTATTAAGAGCCGATGCCAATACCCCGCATCAGTCTGTGGTTAGAGCAATGGATGCTGCTTCACAAATTGGTTTAACTAAATTATCCATTGCAACTGTTGAAAGTAAATAGATGGCTTCTAATGGTAGAGTTACCGTTCAATATTACTGTCATCTCGACCGAAAGGAGAGATCTTGTACTACCGCTGTACAATATCTCTCACTTAGGTCGAGATGACAGACGAACCCTCTTGTAGATCACACACAAAATGTCACAAAAACATAACACTAAAAATAGTGATGCTGCCAGCGAGCATGTAAGCGGCTATGACCTTTATCGCCGTTTATTGTCTTATGCGCTGGTTTACAAAAGCATTATTTTAGTTGCCATTATTGGTATGGTGTTTGTTGCTGCTGCCTCTACCGCTTTTGCCGCTTTAATGAAACCGTTAATGGATGGTGGTTTTGTTGAGCGGGACGCTGAAACCATTAAATGGATTCCGCTTTTGATTATTGGTATTTTCCTGATTCGGGTGATAGCCGCCTTTGCCGCCAGTTATGGCATGAGCGTGATTGGTCGTAATGTGATACGTGAATTACGCAAAGAAATGTTTTTTCGTTTGTTGTCCTTACCCAAATCCTTTTATGACAAAGCAACCACGGGTGAATTAATATCAAAGTTTTCTTTTGATGTTGAGCAGGTGGCAAATGCGACAACAACAGCGATTACGGTTTTAATTCGGGACAGCTTAACTGTGATAGGTCTTATTGCCTGGATGTTCTACCTGAATGTTAAACTGGCACTTATTTTTATAACCGTCGCACCCGCTGTGGCCTTTCTTGTTGTTCTTGTTTCAAAACGTTTTCGCCGCATCAGTAAGAATATTCAACATAGTATGGGCAGTGTTTCTCGCATTATAGAAGAGACGGTGAAAGGGCAGCTAGTGGTAAAATTATTTGGCGGGCAAGTCTACGAAGAAAAACAGTTTTCTGTTGCAAATGAAACCAATCGCCGACAAAATTTACGAATGCAAAAAACGCAGGCGTTGAGCTCACCGATAGTCCAGCTACTGGTCGCCTGTTCTTTAGCGCTTATTGTTTATATGGCAACACTGGATAGCATGATTGAAGAGATCAGTGTTGGTGTCTTTGTTTCCTTTTTTATTGCCATGTCCATGATGCTGCCACCAGTGCGATCATTAACATCCATAGTAAGCGTTTTGCAAAGAGGCATAGCAGCTGCCGAAAGCGTGTTTAATTTTGTTGACAGACAAGCAGAATCGGATAAAGGGGGTTTTCGCTGCGAAACGGTGAAGGGTTTAATTGAATTTAAACAGCTGAATTTTACCTATAATGGCGAGGTTGATACGGCACTGAAGGACATTGATTTAACCGTTTTTACCGGGCAAACCGTGGCTTTTGTCGGACGCTCAGGCAGTGGCAAATCTACTTTGTTAAATTTGATTCCACGGCTTTACGAAACAGTGGAAGGCTCAATTTGTCTGGATGGCGTTGATATTAAAAAATACAGTCTTGATAACTTGCGTAGTCACATTTCTTATGTTGGCCAGGATGTAACGTTGTTTAATGACACCATCGAACACAATATTGCTTATGGCAGTATGAAATCATGTAGCCAGAAAGATATTGTTGCTGCCACAAAAGCCGCCTATGCTTATGATTTTATCAATGAAACCAGTGATGGTTTTCAGACCATGGTAGGTGAAAGAGGTGTGATGTTGTCGGGCGGACAGCGCCAGAGAATTGCTATTGCGCGTGCATTGTTAAATAACGCACCGGTGCTGATTCTTGATGAAGCAACCTCGGCACTGGATACAGAATCAGAACGATTTATACAATCGTCGCTGGAAAAGTTAATGCAAAATCGTACCACGCTGATTATCGCACACCGGCTTTCAACCATTGAGAATGCCGATGTTATTGTGGTAATGGATAAGGGGCGCATAGTAGAAAAGGGCTCACATCAGCAATTACTGGCATTGAATGGGCACTATGCCACTTTGCATCAAATGACCGTTAAGAATAATGCTGAACAATGAGATCATTAGAATATTACTGGTACCAATCAAATGTTTCAGCCATTCTGCTTGTCGGATTATTATTGCCCCTGTCAGGTTTGTATTGCCTTGTCACTAGCGTCCGGCGAAAACTTTATC
The DNA here is from genome assembly GCA_964485705.1 of uncultured Thiotrichaceae bacterium. Taxonomy (GTDB): domain Bacteria; phylum Pseudomonadota; class Gammaproteobacteria; order SZUA-229; family SZUA-229. The sequence continues at coordinate 44,537 of CAZALW010000001.1, read as the reverse complement.
AGCTAAATATAAAAAAAAGCTTTGCCACGAAGGTGCCGGTTGTTGTGGTTGGTAATATCGTTGCTGGCGGCAGTGGTAAAACACCATTACTAATTTCACTTTGTGAGTATGTGTCTGAAAAAGACTTCAAGCCGGGTGTGGTGAGCCGGGGATATGGTGGCAATATTACTGGTATTAAACAGGTGGTCAGCAGCGACAGAGCGCAGCAGGTTGGTGATGAACCATTGATGATTTTTCAGCGAACCAATGTTCCTGTTGTTGTTGGTGCTGATAGAGTTTCTGCAATAAAATATTTGCTGGCAAACAATCAATGTGACATTGTGTTTTCAGATGATGGTTTACAGCATTACCGCATGAAAAGAGATGTTGAAATAGCGGTGGTCGATGCAACAAGAAAGTTTGGCAATGGTTTTTGTTTGCCTGCCGGACCACTACGTGAGCGAGTTTCCCGTTTAAAAGAGGTTGATTTGGTTGTTTATAATGGCAGTGATATAAGTGATCCGGATGACTGTTCATATACATTACAGATCACTGATCTAAAGCAGCTAGACGGCAAAAATAGTCGGGATTTATCCTCTTTTGCAAAAAAAACGAGTATACATGCTGTAGCAGGAATAGGGTATCCGGCACGTTTTTTTAAGCAACTGTCTGAAAATGGTTTGAATATAATAGAACATGCGTTTGCTGATCATCATCAATATCAACAGCATGATTTTTCAGGTTGGCAGTCGGATTGTATTATAATGACAGAAAAAGATGCCGTTAAATGTCGCCATTTAACGTTGCCTGATGCATGGGTTGTCATCGTTAATGCTGAGTTTTCTGGTAAACTTGAAGCGCAACTTAATACAACATTGTTACCGTTGTTACATCAATAGTTAAGTGCTAATAATGAAAAAAACACTGCTTAAAATACTAGTATGCCCATTGTGTAAGGGGTCGTTGTTGTATAAATCTCGAAATAAAGAATTTATTTGTGAAAAAGATAAATTAGCTTATCCGGTTAGAAACGGGGTTCCGGTGTTACTGGCTGCGGATGCAAAGAAAGTTTAAAGGGTATCTCTAAAAAACATCTTTTGTCCGATTTCGACGTTGAATGGATTTCTGCGATCCGAGGCGATATAGCCGTAAATTGCCCATGTTTGCATTTATGGCACCAGTGGCTCCATCCTTTGGTTCGTAAACGGCACTTCCATGTGCCACTACGCTCGAAATCCATCCGTCTTGAACGTGAACAAAAATCTTGGTTTTTAGAGGTGTCCTAAAGAGGAAAATTAAATGACTATTGCCGAAATTTCAAAAATGAGTGTGATCGAGCGACTTCAAACAATGGAAGCATTGTGGGATTCTCTCACTCGCGAACCTACTGGAATAAAATCACCCAAATGGCATGAAGATATACTCTCTCAAAGAAAAGAAAAAATTAAAAGCGGTAAAGCTGATTTTATATCATTAGAAGAATTAAAATCAAAACATGAGGAATGAATATCAAGCATATTCAGATATTATCAGAAGCAGAGGCTGACCTTGAAGAAGGGAGATTTTTCTATGAAACACAGGAACAGGGGGTTGGTGAATATTTTTGGGATTCGCTTTTATCAGATATAGAGTCTTTAATCATTTATGCTGGCGTTCATGCCAGAGAATATGGTTACTACCGAATGTCTTCAAAGAGGTTTCCGTATTCAATTTATTACGATTTAAATGGCAATACATCATATGTTATTGCTGTATTGCCAGAGCGAAGTAACCCTAACTGGCTTCGTAGTAAACTTAGTAAAAAAATTAAACCATAATCCATAAATAAATACCTTGAATTCACCACATAATTTTTTTGCCACCTGCTCAAAAGGTGTTGAAGATCTAGTTCAAAAAGAACTGGAACAACTCAATATCACCGAGACAAAACTACACACCGGTGGTGTTGCCTTTACTGGCGATATTATATCTGGCTTAAAAGCCTGTCTCTGGTCGCGTGTGGCCAGTCGCATCCTGTTGCAATTAAAAACATTTGAAATATCTTGTGATGAAGATTTGTACAGTGAAATAATCAGTATTAACTGGTCAGATCACTTTTCAGAAGACAATACACTGGCAATAGATTGTTTTAGTTCACACTCAATCGTTTCAAATAGTCATTATGCAACACTGCGTGTTAAAGATGCGATTGTTGATCAGTTTAAACAAAATACCGGGCAACGGCCTACTATTGATAGAGAAAACCCTGATATAAGAATTAATGTTTATCTTAGTGATAAGGAATGTTTACTTTATCTTGATTTATCGGGTGATGCCTTACACAAACGTGGTTATCGACAGACAGCAGGCAGTGCGCCATTACGTGAAACGCTGGCAGCATCAATGTTATATCGTGCAAAATGGTCTGACTATTATGAGCAAGGCCTGCCTTTTTATGACCCGATGTGCGGCAGTGGCACCTTAATTATTGAAGCGGCTATGATGGCAGCCAATATAGCACCTGGCTTATTGCGCCATAATACAGGGCGTAAATTTGGTTTCAGCCACTGGAAACCATTTGTGTTGCAACAGCAGGATTCAGAGCAATGGGATGAGATTATCCTTGATGCACGACAAAAAAAACAAAAAGGTTTGCGCTCGCTGCCCATTATATGTGGCTGTGATAACAGTGAAGAACTTGTTGGAATTGCCCGCAACAACATCAAAAATGCCGAGTTGCCATCCTTTATAAAAATATCCTTGCAGGATGCGACTAAAAATCTGACACCGAGTACCGAGGCTGTAGGTTTAGTGGTTACTAATCCTCCTTATGGTAAACGCATTGGTCAGGTTCAGATGTTACGCACTCTGTATCATCGTTTTGGACAACAGTTAAAAGCAAATTTTGATGGCTGGACGGTGGCTATTATCACCACAGAACAGGAGCTGGCAAAAAGTCTGGGGTTACGTGCCTTTCGTAAAAACACACTATTTAATGGTGCGTTAAAGTCTGTACTTTATCAATACAAAATACGTTCACTAATAAATTATGCACAATTAAAACCAACAAAAGAAACAGAGTCAGAAGAACAGGCGCGTATCGATACCGTTGTTACTGACAATAACAATGCAGATGCTGCTGACAATAAAGCAGGTATTCATAAAACCGCCTCAGAACATGCGCTGATGTTTAGTAACCGCCTGAAGAAAAATGTTAAACATTTAAAAAAGTGGGCAAGAAAAAACCAGGTTAGTTGTTACCGGGTCTACGATGCGGATATACCACAGTATGCCGTTGCTATTGATAAATATGAAAACTGGATTCATGTACAGGAATACCAGGCACCGAAAACAGTCGATCAAAACCGGGCATTTCAGCGCATCAATGATGTCATTGATGTGGTTGCTGATATTCTTGAAACAACACAGGAAAAAGTTGTTTTAAAAGTACGCAAAAAGCAACAAGGTTCTGCACAATATCATAAACAGGATAAAAAAGACCATATGCTCATGGTTCAGGAAAATGGATTAAAATTCAATATTAATATGTATGACTATATTGATACTGGCTTATTCCTCGATCATCGAAACACACGTCAGCTAATTAAATCATTGGCGAACAAACGTAGTTTTTTAAATCTGTTTGCCTACACTGGCAGTGCTACGGTTTATGCTGCATCAGGTGGTGCAAAGTCAACCACAACAGTGGATATGTCGAATACATATTTAAATTGGGCAAGAGAAAACATGTCGATAAATGGGTATTCAGGCAATGTTTACGCAAAAAACGAGCATGAGTATATTCGTGAGGACTGCCTAAAATGGATGCAGCAGGCGATACATGCTGCTCAAAGTGAAAACAGGAAATATCAGTTAATTTTTATTGATCCACCAACCTTTTCAAACTCAAAAAAGATGGATACCTCGCTGGATATAAACCGTGATCATGCCGCACTTTTGAGTGGCTGTCTTGCACTACTAGCAGATGATGGGCAAATCATTTTCTCTACCAATGCCAGAGGTTTTAAACTGGATAGCAGCTTAAAAGAGGAATGTTTTATCAAAGAAATAACAGCGAAAACGACAACTGAAGATTTCAGAAGAAAACCCTTACACCGCTGCTGGTGTTTGGCTAAACAGGAAGCGTTGCTGGATGTATAAGTCAGGCAGGCAGTATTAAACATGGAATGACTGGTTTCGACACATAACGGACGTTAAAAACTAAACCCCCTCAATCCCCCTTTGAAAAAAGGGGGAGGTAAAAAGGCTTTAGTCCCTCCCTTTTTGAAAGGGAGGTTAGGAGGGTTTGTTTTTTCTGTGTGTCCGCTTATGACCGAACTCAGTCATTCGCTAGATCAGCGAACCTGACACTTATTTGTTAGATAAGTCTGAACTCTGCAACTAAACCACTGCTTCTGCAGTATTTACCGTTGCTAAGGCAGGTTTTTCAGTACTGGCGAGCAGGGTATTAATCAGCTGATCCTCCAGTTCAATACGCGTTGCCAGCTCTTTACCCAGTTTGCTCAGGTAGTTTGGCAGTTGTTCAACGGCTGCCTCATTGATATTTTCTGTTGTTTCATATAAGTCATTAAATGCCACCGCTATTTGAGTCGTGTCATTAATTCGCGGCATGATTTTTTCAGCAAGTTTAATTATTTCATCCCTGCGTTCATTACCTTCTTCGATACGACGATAAATCTCAAAATGCCCTGTTGCCATGTAATCAACCAGTTCCTGGCAAAATTCCTCAAGTAAATCGATAGTATTGCTCATATCACTGACCGAGTCGTCGGCATGTTTGGCGAGATTATAATATTGTGAAAGTACCGTATTACGTTCTTCGATGAGACGTTTAATCTCGTTTCGTGTGCGTGCACGACGTTCACCTGATGCTTCTGATATTGTATTTGAAGACATTTGATACCCCTTTAAGCTGATGAGTGACAACTTGTTTTTATTGTTATTGTTTTATGCCATTGTACTAAAACAAAAAACGTGTCGCAAATATTATTACTGGCTACCATGTTGTTATATAAGCAAATGATTTTGCTATGTTTAATATTATATCAAATGTTAAAATGGTGCGCCAAATACAATACGGAATACATTTAGATCATTGCCAAAGCGTATGCCAACACCAATTTCCGGTTTTTCAAAGAATAAAAAATCAGGGATATTGCTAAAAGTAATGCCAACTTCATGTTCGACACCCACCCGTATTGGATTGGGCGTTTGGTCGAAAAATACAAGATTATTTGGGTAATAAAAATTGATGTAATACAAATTGCTAAAAAGAATTCCATTATCATGAGAGTAATCACTGGCTACACGATAATTGAATCCGGTCTCAATGAGTGAATAGTCTGAATCATTGCTGCTGATATCACTGCGTTCTCGTGCATACAAAAAACGGTTGCCAATTGATAATAAAGAATCATACACGGGTATATTGTAATAACTTTTAATACCAAAAGCGGTAATTAACACATCTGTTGTATTGTTAAAATCACGAGCAAGTCCAATATCTGCAAATGGTGAGATTGTCCAGTTTGAGGTGACCGGGTACTGGTATTCAATGCCGGGCAAAAAAGTAAGCGTTGTTACGTCATTTAGATCAGGTAAGTTTCCACCATCAATATTATCTACGTTGATTATGCCGAAGGTAAGTGGAAGATTAATCAGCCAACCGGCTTCAGTATTTGTTTTTTCTTTGATTATGTATTGAAAAGGAATTTGAATAACAAAAACTTCCTGTCCCGAGGTGGCATAAAACCCGGTACCCAGGTAGCTGGAAAATGCAAAATTAGTGATGCCAAACGTACTTTGTTTTTCTGCCGCAAAAATAACGCCAGGAGATAAGCACCAAAGGACACTAAGCAGGGGCAGAATGAATGGGACTACCTGTAATTTCTTTAGAAACACATTAATTGGAGGTGTATAGTGGTTACACATCAGTGTTGTCTTAATATGATGAATTTTGATAGATTATAACAGAACAGTATGAACAAACCGTATTCAGAATCTTGTGAGCAAAATAAACAGGTCATTCTATCCATCATATCCCCTTTATTTTCATCGCTTTCAAGTGTGCTTGAAATAGGTGGTGGTACTGGGCAACATGCTGTTTATTTTGCAGAAAAAATGCCGCACCTGACATGGCATACCAGTGATTGTCGGTCACACCTTGATGGTATTAATACATGGGTAGGCGAGTCCGGTCTCCATAATGTTAAGCCACCGTTTGAACTGGATGTGTCAAAGTCACAGTGGCCTGAGCTGAATGTGGATGCTATTTTTACTGCGAACTCAATTCACATCATGCATCAGCAGGATGTTGTAAATTTTATCCGAGGGGCGGGCAGCTTATTAAAACAGCATGGCCGTTTAGTTATTTATGGTCCTTTTAACTATAACGGTTCGTATACTAGCGAGAGTAATGAGCATTTTGACCAATGGCTAAAACAGCAGGATCCACAAAGTTGTATCAAACATTTTGAAGAAATAGATTTACTAGCAAACAATAATGGAATGCGTCTAGTCACTGATTATGAAATGCCTGCAAACAATCGTCTTTTGCATTTTGTAAAAAAATAATTATGAAGTCAATAATAATTCTTGTCATGTCAGTATTATTGCTGGCCTGTAATCAGGCAGAAGAAATTGATCTGGTTTTGTCACTAAAAGAGATCAAACAGCGTGGAAAACTGATTGTTTTAACGACCAATACACCTACCACATATTATTATGATCGTGATAACCAGCTGACCGGTCCTGAATATGATATGACGCAATCTTTTGCAAAAAGCCTGCGGCTGGATGTGGAGTATAAGGTCTATGATTCAACAAAAGATTTGTTAAATGCTTTGCGTAATAATGAAGGTGATATAGCCGCTTCTGTTTTAACCATTAATGAACACCGGACAAAAGAATTTGATTATGGGCCTGTTTATTTAACGACAAATGAATTATTAGTCTGTCATCGCAGTAAGAAAAAGATTAAAAATAAAAAAGAATTAAACAATCTTGACGTTGTAATAGCGGCAGATACTACTTTTATCGAATCATTAAAAGCATATCCAGAAATGTCATGGACAGTAAATCATGACTTGAATACAACGGATTTAATTGAACAGGTCGCGCAGAATAACATAGAGTGTACGATAACTGATTCCATTTTATACAACATAGAACGCCGCTATCACACAGAGATACAAAACAAATACACACTGGCAAAAGAGTCACAACTCGCCTGGATGTTAAATAAAAATAATGATGATTTAAAACAGGCTGTCAATGACTGGTTTGATCAATATAAAAATAATAATGAACTGGCTTATATGCTGGAAAAATATTATGGTTATGTTGAAATATTTGATTATGTTGATATCCATAAATTTTTAAAACGAATCGAAACACGTCTGCCGAAATACAAGGAATACTTCATCGATGCTGCAACAAAAAATGATCTGGAACCCTCGTTACTTGCCGCGCAAAGTTATCAGGAATCACACTGGAATCCAAAAGCAAAAAGTCCGACGGGTGTACGCGGCATAATGATGTTAACGCAACCGGTAGCTAAATCATTAGGTGTGACCAGTCGTTTAGATGCTAAACAAAATATATATGCAGGTGCAAAGTTTCAGGCAAAGATGAAAAAAATGGTTGAACATGTAGATGAACCGGATCGAAGCTGGCTGGCATTAGCCGCTTATAATGTGGGACGCGGTCACTTTCGAGATGCGCAAGCCCTAGCCAGGAAATTAAATAAAAACCCAGACCGCTGGTATGACATGAAAGAAGTTTTACCTTTGTTAAGCCAGAAAAAGTACCACAAAGATTTACGCTATGGTTATGCGCGTGGCAATGAACCGGTGCGGTATGTTACACGCATCCGGAGTTATGATGCGCTGTTGCATCGACATTTTACGAATTTTTAGAGATACCATTCATATTATTGCAGACTGTACTATATTTTCAATATTCAGACGTTATGACAATAAAATTGCACTATAGTTAACGCACTAGTGTTCTTTGCGGATGACTTTTTACTAAAATTAAAATAATGATACTTGAATTGGCAAAAGAAAAAAAAGGTAATCTAGTGGTGAAAAAATTTAAAGACTGGGGTATTCAAAACAAACTGTTTACAGTGCTGGCCGGGGTTTTCTTAGTGGTTTTAATCCTCGGTGCTTTATGGCACTATCAAGCGAGTAAACAAGAAACGCTTGATCGGGTGCTTAGTGAAGCCAGGACGGTGAATGCTATTTTGATGGCCACTCGTCGTGTTTACCAGCATCAGTTTGTGGATAGTGGCATTGAGCTAAATGAAAAAACCCTGGGTTTTCTTCCTGCTCACTCACTCAATAGAATCTCGGATAATTTTAAGAGCTGGATTGATTCAGGTCTTAGTTTTAACAATGTCAGCGATCGACCCCGCAATCCGGATAATCGTGCGGATGTCATTGAAATGGAGGCGATACAGTTCTTTCGCAAGCACCGGGAAGAGAAAGAGCGTTGGGTTGCTTTCAACAATGCACAGGGCGAGGCTTACTACCATTATTCACAGCCAATCTTTATTGAACCATACTGTATGCAATGCCATGGTAAACGTGAACATGCACCGTCGACCATACAAAAGCTTTATCCAGATCCCGATTCTTATGGTTATAAACTAGGCGATTTGCGGGGTATTATAAGCATCAAGCTCCCCTTTGAAATGGTAAACAGGGCAGCTATACAGCGATACCTTAAAGAGTTTGCCTTCTTTGTTGTCTTTTTTATTGTCCTTTATTTTCTTATTCAATACCTGTTGCAGCAATTAATCACGAAAAGACTGTCACGCTTAAACCATGCTGCTCAGCAGATTGCTGTGGGCAAGGATGCGGTGCTGTATGGCGATGGTTCGATGGATGAAATAGGTCAGCTTGAAAAGGCCATCAATGACATGGTTAACCGAATCCAACAACGTGAACAGGATCTTGCTATCACGCTTAACAGTATTGGTGATGCTGTTATTGTTACCGATGCCGAAGGTAATGTGACGCGTTTAAATCCCGTAGCGCAGCAGCTTACCGGTTGGTCTTTGCAGCAGGCACAGGGGCTGCCGGTAAAAACCATTTTTTCGATTATAAACAGCAGCACGCGTAAACCTGTTGAAAACCCAGTAGGAAAAGTTATCTCCAGTGGTGAAACCGTCTCTCTCGCCAATCACACCACACTCATTTCAAAAAATGGTAAAGAATATCTGATTGCCGATTCTGCCGCGCCGATTCGCAATGGAGACGAGGGTATTCAAGGCATGGTTCTGGTGTTTAATGATGTCACCGAACAATATCGCTTGCGGCGTGAGGCAGCAAAAAATCTGCGTAATTTGCAGGCCATCATGAATTACTCACCGGCGGTTATCTGCGTCAGGGATATTGATGGCCGATATACATTTATTAATAAACAATTTGAGCAGCTATTTCACGTACAGCAGAAAGATATTATTGGTAAAAGTCCGTTTGATGTTTTCCCTAAAGAGATGGCTGATGAGATGCAGTGTAACCATAAGACTGTGCTGACCATGAGGCAGGCGCTGAGATCAGAGGATATTATACCTCATGGGGACGAACCTCATCACTATGTCTCCATTAAATTTCCTCTATTAGACAGTGACGATAATGTCTATGCGGTTTGCAGCATCTCCACTGACATTACTGAGCTTAAAAAACAGGAAGAACAAGTCCGTCGCAGCCAGAAAATGGATGTTATTGGCCAATTCACCGGCGGCATTGCCCATGATTTTAACAACGTGCTTACCATCATTATGGGTAATCTGGAACTGCTCAAACGTCAGTTAGCAGATGATGCCAAAGCACTCAAACGGGTGGAAAGTATCGGTAAGGCTGGTCAGCGTGCAGTTGATTTAACAAAACAGTTACTAAGCTTTTCGCGAAATGAACCCTCCGTGAAAACCGTGACTGATATTAATCATCTGATCGATGAGATGAAGAGTCTGATTATTCGTGCTGTCACCCCGGAGGTCGAGGTAGTAGTGCAGTATGCAGATGATCTGTGGCTGACAGAGATTGATCCAGGAAACTTTGAAGACAGTCTGCTTAATCTTTGCATCAACGCCCGTGATGCCATGACTGGCCATGGTCATCTGGTCATCGAAACCCGCAACATCACCCTTGATGCTAACTATTGCAGGCAGAATCCTGATATTACCCCCGGAGATTATGTTGAGTTAACGGTGAGTGATAACGGCGAGGGGATTCCACAGGAACTTCAGGAACGAATATTCGAACCATTTTACACCACCAAAGAGCAGGGCAAGGGTACCGGCCTGGGTCTGGCCATGGTATTTGGTTTTGTAAGGCGCTCCAGAGGACATATAAAGTGCTACTCTGAAGTGGGCGTAGGCACCACTTTCCATCTCTATCTGCCGAGGGCCAATCTGTCAACAGCCAATGGCGAGGTTAAACAGAGTGAGCAAAGTGGTGAACAAGTAGAGATGCTTCCTCATGGTACGGAGAGCATACTTGTGGTTGATGACGAGATTAACCTGGTTGAACTGGCGCGGGAATTCCTGGAAGCCCTGGGTTACAACGTTTATACCGCCAATGATGGCAAACAGGCACTTGAAATACTGGCTAAAGAACCGACAATTGATTTGCTGTTTAGTGATGTCGTCATGCCTGGTGGGTTAAACGGTTATCAATTGGCGCAGCAGGCAACCACTATTTCGAAAAAGGCCGGTCATCCAGGGCTTAAAGTGTTGCTTACATCGGGTTATACTGGAAAAGCGGTGTTTCACGATGAACAAAAACTATTTCAGGCCAGTCTTCTTGGTAAGCCTTATAATCAATCTGAACTGGCCATACGAGTGCGAGCAATTCTGGATGGGTTGGGGATGTCGTAGAACGTTTATTGAAAAGTTATCTACGTGTTGGCTAACACCTTTAACAGGTATTTATATTCAACTCTTTCCTGTTCCAGTCGTAAATGTTGGGCATATTGATTGTCCACAAGCGCCTGATAAAGTTTTTGCTCGCTGGCAGTAAGCCGCTGTAGTACTCTATTTTCCGGTTTTGGTTCGTACACCCAGAATTCACGGTGTTTCAGTAATGTTGTTTCATCCATCAACAGATTTTGTACATGAGGAAATTTGTTACGTAGCTGGTCAAGTATGGCAAAGCCGTGGCTATCGATATCGCCCCAGTAAAAAACAGTTAACTGTGATAGCCATTGTGCTTTTGCCAGTGCCTCGAAACCATAACCCGAACCAAAAATAACCAGGCTGTTTTTTTGTGCTGGAAAACTGAGAAAATTGATTTCGTTTTCAGTAATAAAAACGCGTTTGATGTGTGAGACAAAGTCAGAATTTTTGGCAAGCTGCTGAAAATCATCTGCAGTGATGCTGTAATCACAATCAGTTCCAGGCAATAGAGCCGGTGACTGAGCCAGTTTGTTGTCTAACAGGCGAAAGCGAATTTTTTCTGGCTTGCTGCGAAAACCATAACGTACTTCGAACTGTTTAATGCCGGTTTTTTTATTATTTATCTGTTCATCGGTTAGAACCAGGTCTAATAATTGTGCCAGCACGGCGCGGTGTTGTTCGATAAATTTACTGTCGATATTGGCCAGACTGACCTGACGCAGGTATATATCGGGTGAGGGGTGCTGTTGTCGCCAGCGTATAAAATCCAGTAGTTTTGCCCAGGAGTCAGCCAGTGACAGTGCTTTTAACGGGTGCTTTTTTAGCCATTCGATAACTTCAGGTGTGTGTGTTTTTGTCTGTTCAAGCAGGCTTAAAAATATATTTACCTGTTTCTGTTTATTGAGCAGGGTAATGGCGATGTCTATGCTGTCAATCCAGACTTGATCAGGTACGCGATTTTTACCGATGACCGGGTGGCGCACTGTTTTATAAACAATGCGGAAACCGTGTAGTTTTTGTATGTCGTTCACCCAATTACGTACAGCCTCAAAATCATTACTCAGTGCTTTGCTGTTTGGCGTGTTAAAACGCAATCGTTTTGGAAAAAAATCACTTTGCCACTCGATTTCTTTTAGTAGCGCACCGTTATCCCATAATTTTTGCAACTGCTTTAACAGTGATTTTTTATTACCCCAGGAGCATGTTGTGTTATTCATCCTTTTGTCTGGCGTTCATGCAGTTGTGCTTTTTCATGGTGATAGGCTTCAATTGTAAGGTTGCGAAGTTTGGAGCTGCGACCATCTTCGTTTGGCTCGTTACCACGCACTGCGTGGTAATGCAGTGATTAACGCACCAGCGTTAAAATGTCTCGAATATCGGGTCTATGCCATATTGAGTGGCTGCGTCCCATGCTTATTCTCAGTGTTATTGTTGTGGCAGACTATTGTGCTGGTATTGATATTGGGGTTCTTGTCTTTCTGATGTAACGCTGGTGCGTTAGCTCCTGCATTACCACGCAGTGCGTGGTAACGAGATTAAAATGATTTACCACGAAGTACACGAAGACCACGAAGTTTTAAAGTATATTGGTCATGGTACATAATATATGCCACATTAAATTGTGTTGAACATTTACAATCATTTTTCTTCGTGAACTTGGTGAACTTAGTGGTGAATCTGTTTATTTTTTGCTGCTGCGGAGTAGTTGCAATCATTCTATTTTTTGGCATTCAGCAGTTGTGCTTTTTCCTGATGGTAGGCTTCGATAGTCAGGTTGCGAAGTTTCGATGTGCGACCACCTTCGTTGTGGACAAAACCGACACTGGCAACATAGGGCTCGATGATATGAATTTTCTGTAATGGAGTAACGATCAGCAGTTGCAGGTTTAATTGTTCAAACAGTCTGAGTCCATAGTCAGCCGATTCATCCGAGCCACGACCAAAGGCTTCGTCAATCACCACAAAGCGGAAGGAACGGGAGCGAATGGCGCCCCATTCCAGGCCAAATTGATACGCCAGGCTGGCAGCCAGAATGGTATACGCCAGTTTTTCTTTCTGACCACCGGATTTGCCGCCTGAATCTGAATAATGTTCAAACTCGTTGTCATCTTCGCGCCAGCGTTCTGAGGCGGCAAAGCTGAACCAGTTACGCACATCACTGACTTTGTTTGTCCAGCGTTTGTCCTGTTCACTGAGTCCTTCACGACCTCGAAAGCGTTCAATAATGTGTTTAACCTGTAAAAACTTGGTTTCTGAATACTGTTCGTCTTCTGAGCCGGTTAGTGCGCCTTCGGTGCAGGCGCGTAATTCGGTCTGGAAATCACGGATATCCGCATCCTGAGTGGGCTGCGCTTCCAGGGTGATATAACGAGCGGGGTTGTAATCAATTTGTGTCAGGGAATCGTTGATTTGAGCGATGCGCTCTTTAATGGTTTCGCGCTCACGATGCAGTTGTGATTGAAAGTTGGCAACTTCACGAATAGTGTTCTCATTGAGCAAATCTTTAAAACGTGCCTCGAAGCGGGGCAGGTCGTCCGCCTGTAGTGCTAGCAGCATTTGCCGGTAGTCGGCTGCTGCTTCTACCGCTGCATCAACCTCCTGCGTTTCCAGTTTGTAACTGTTTTTGTACTCGCTCATGGCTTTGACAATTTTTTCCTGCAAACGACTGATTTTTCTGTCCTGTGCATCAATTTTTTCCTGCAGCCATTTACGCATAAGTTGCTGTTGATTATCGCAGGACTCAACGGTTAATCTATGTTCATCCATTGCCTGTTGCTGTTGTTCCAGGTTTGCATAATAGTGCTGCTGTTGTTTTGCCTGGCTCTCATCAATAAGCGCAGCCGTGTCCTGTTGTAGCTGTCTGGCATCGTCAATTTTTTGCTCGGTTTTTGCCCGTTCAGCTTTTACCTGATCCAGCTTTTGTAAAATTTCGACATATTGTTGTGCCAGTACTTTTAATTTTTGAGTCAGGGTTTGTAACAGGTCGGATGCAGATTCTATTTGTTTCAGCTCATTTTGTTTGTCAGCAATTTGTCGCGCCAGCGGTTGCCAGTCTAACTCCTGAAAATCACGGTATTCCTCCAGTTTGCTGATGGTATTTAAGGTGTCGTTAATCTGCTGTTCCTGTTGTTTTAATTTACTGATGTTTAAGCCAAGGTCAGCCATGCTTCTTTCTTGTTGCCTTGCCTCGTTTTCCAGTGCGTTGATTTTGTCTTTATTGCTCCAGCCCAGTACAAAACGGCTTTGATCATTGAGTGTAAAGCGGTCATCTTTTTCATGACGACCGCCGGAGAATTTAATTTGTCCGTTACGTGTAATGGCGCGTTTTTCGCGGCGAAACTGTTGTTGGGTTTCACAACAGGCAACATCAAAACGGCGAAACAATTCCTGTTCCAGCCAGGGGTAAAATGCCGAATCCGGTTTAATGGCAATTTTTCGTATTAGCGAGTCTGGCTGTGCGGATGCCTGCGTGACTTGCGTTTTTGCTAGCACTCGAAAATACACCAGACGACCGCGTAGACGGGTTTGGTCTACCCATTCTGCGACCTGGCTATAAAGCTCGTCCGGTACCAGCATGGATAAAGCAAAATTATGCATCAGACGTTCAATAGCGCCTTGCCATGTTTTATCTTCTTCATGTACTTGCAATAACTCACCTGCAAAAGGTAATTCATTTTCATCCAGCGACAGTGCCTGGCATAACAGCTGGCGAATATTTATTTGATTCTGTTCGATATTGCTTTGTCGTAATTTAAGATCTTTAATGGTTTGCTTGAGCGTATTGTACTGTTCTTTTTTGCGCAAAAAATCAAACTCGATTTCACGCAGTTGGTTGTTGTTATCCGCCTGTTGTTGCTGTAATTGTGTTTGTTTTTTCTGCAAGGTATTTTGTTGTTGCAAAAAATCGTCAGCATTGTCCACAGTTTGCAGAGCCAGAGGCTCTGACAGGTCGCGATAGCGTCTGGCTTTATCATGGCGACGTTCACGTTCACGTTGTAATTGATCAATTTCCTGTTGCAGGCGAGCGATACGATCGCCGCCATTATCGGCAATTTGTTGTTTTAATTCCTGTTGCTGATATTGTTGTTGCTGCTCTTCTGAGCCAAGTTTTTCTACTTTGTTATGTTGTCGGTCAAGATCCTGTTGCAGGCGCTGCAGACGTTGTTCCAGCAACTGTAGTTTTTTCCCGGCAAAATAGCTTGCCAGTGCTTCACGGCTTTGGCGTAAAGTCTCGACCTCATGATTTTGCTGTTGATGCTGGTCACAATCGCTAATTAACGGGTTTAGTTTTTCTATTTGACTGCGGGCTTTTAAAACCGCTTCGTGTGCCCGGTTCAGGTCATCGAAATGTTCTATCAAGGCTTTGATGCGTGGCGTGACATCAAACGGTTCCAGCATGTGACCACGTACAAACTGGGTTAGGTTGCCGACTGATTTCATCGACACCGTCTGGTGAAATAAATCCAGTGCCTGATCGTTATCAATACCAAAACGGCGACGAAACCAGGCACCATACTGAGGGAATCGATCCATCACCTCGCAGCCGGTTTTGCGCAGGCGTTTACGCAGTGCGTTAATTTCGCTGCCAAACTGGGCGAAGTCCTGTTTAATGCCAAGTGCTTTTTCAGCACCTATAAAAAAGCGTTCAGGTTGCCCCTGCAACTCTTTCATCCAGAATACCTGTGCCAGGGTAACGGTCTGATCGTAGCCCTGATTGTAGAATACGCCGAGTATCACCGAGTAGCTGTTCTGATTACGCAGGGCAACGGGTCTGGCTTTACCGGTGGTTTCATTGCGTTCCGATTTATAATAACCCAGTACGTATGAGCGTAGATGGCGTTCTTTCTTTTCAGCACCGGCGGCTTTGTTATAATCTACCTTGTTGGCAGGCACCAGCAGGGTGGTGACCGCATCGACCAGAGTGGATTTTCCAGAGCCAATATCACCGGTGAGCAGGCAGTTTTTTCCATCCAGATTTAATGTCCAGATCTGGTCATTAAAGGTACCCCAGTTGAGTACTTCAAGTCTTTTTAGCCGGTAACCGCTCAGTGCGTTATCGTCAGTAAAATCGAGACCTAATGCAACAGGTTGAGTGGGCATTGTTTTAGTCATTGTTGTTTAACAGTTGTCGATAGCTTTCAAGTTTAGCATCAAATTCTGCCAGCCATTCTGCATCGACAAAGGCCTGGATAATTCGCCGTACTTCGTAACTGGGCTGGCTGCCTGCTGTGGCTGATTTTAAGCGCCGCAAAAAACCCAGCTCTACTATTTTGTTTATATGGCGTTCGATTTGATCCACCAGTTTGGCTTCGTTGCTACTAATGGGCAGGAATAGCCGGATTAGATTAACCATGTTGTCGCGGCTTAAAATCAGCCGGGTATCGCCACCGGTGGCATCAAATTCTGCCAGCTTTTTTCGCAACAATGCCAGCAGCAAACTGACCGGGAAAGACAGTTGTCTGCGGCTTATCAGGCGTGGAATGGCATTGCCTGAGTTGTTTATCTGACCAGGGTCACTGGTTTCGGTGTCTTCATCGTCTTCCTGATGGCTGCGTAAAAAGGCATAAGCTTCTGCCTCATCCAGGTGTAATTCCAGCCCGATAATGGACACATAATCTCTCACCTGGTTTTGCAGTTCCAGCAAATCAGCCCAGCGTTTGCTGTCGTCTTCCTTATACAGAATGCCTTTTAATAATACCACCAGCAGGCGGCTCAGGTCGGTCTGCGCTGTGGCTGTGTTTTCGCTGGAAGGGTTTTGGTTTTTTGTTTGCATTTGCGTTTTATATGTATTGAGAAGTTACGATAAATGTTCATCAACCCTGCAGCAGGTAAATAAATTATACGCGGCATTTTAACCCGGCATTGTTTTTCATCTTCGCCTGTCCAGCTGATTATATCTTGTTCTCGTTCCCACGCTCCTGCGTGGGAATGCATACCTGCTGTTTGTTAGCCACATACTTACCAGTGTCAGTGGAGCGTTTAGTATGCATTCCCACGCGGGAGCGTGTGAACGAGGGCAACTCACCTTATGGCTTCTTTGTGATTTTCGCTACGATTTCTATTCTCGGACAAGCTCCTAGTTATCAGCCTGCAGGACGCAAATAAATCATACGTGGCATTCTAACCCGGCGTTGTTTTTCATCTTCGCCTGTCCAGCTGATTATATCTTCAATTTCATCGTTAATCAGCAGTGTAAAGCGTCCGCCAGAGCCGTCTTCATTGCCAAGTTCAAGGTAGGCAAGAAGTTCAGCCAATCCCTGTTTTAGCGGTTGTGTCTGGCATAACTCAGACAGCAATACCTGTGAGTGTTGCTGTAAAGACTGGCGAATATGACTGGCAATGGCAGCCTTGTCGACAACGCTCTGGCTGTATAGAGCGCTGGCATCAAGATTTTCATCACCGTCCTGCAACAGGATATTGGTGATTTTTGGTTTGACTGGCGGGCGGTATAGTGGCCGTTCCATGGGCAGTTCGATACTGCTGGATAAAGCGTCAATGCTGATAAATTCATTGCTAGTAGGTGAGGCAAATAGATTGTCTCGCATTTGCAGGGTTTTGCTTTCAATGCCATGCAGAATATCCATAATACGGCGATTTTCCAGCCATGCCTGATCGTCAAGAAAACGGCGTAATTGCTGGGATAACTGTGCCACTGTGCGTTGTGTGAATTCACCGGCTTCAAGCCAGTCGTGATGTATGCGGCGCGTACGTTTGTCGGGTTTTAATTCCACTATCGCTGATAATGTCAGCACTTTATCCAGCCGTTCGCTGAATTCTTGCTGACGCTGGGGTGACATCAGGAAGTCCCAAAAGGCACGAAAGCTGGCACCTTGATCGGAATCAGCAATGGCATCGCGCTCGCCCATGATTTCACTCAATAATTCACCTTTTTTACCATCCCAACTGGCAATGCGCTCACGCACGCGGCGATCAAGCTGGCGGAAATTATGTTCAACTTCGCGAAAGTCAGAAAGCAATTCGCGAGCCTGCTGGTTAAATTGCATGAAACGGTCTTTTAAAGCGGTGTCATCCAGCAGGGTGACATTGCCCAGCGCCACCTGTGCAATTTCAGCATCAATGGTTTCACGACGTTTTTGCAATTCCTGCAAGCGGCTTTGTGGATCGTCATCGCTGCCTTCGCTGAGCTGGCGCAGCAATTCAAACAATGTCAGTAATCGTGATTCAGTGCCGATGAAGTTACGCTGGCTGAGATTCTCCAGCCAGGCGATGGCTTTTTCGGTTGCCGGGGTTAAGTCGAACTGTACCTCATCAGAATCCTGGCGATAGAATTTTCGTAGCCAGCCTTTTTCTGCTGCTGCCCAGTCATTCAAATAATTTAGCGCAGATTTAGGAAACGCATCGTCGCCCAGTATTTCCCGCAAATGAAATAATTCATCTTCCAGTGCTTCTATCAAATCGGCCTGCGGCATCACCCGTACATTTTTATCGACAAAAACCATCGATAAAAAACTGGCTATTAAAGGTGCATGAGGGCTGGTAAGCAAACGCCAGGCAGGGTGGTTTTGCCTGAGTGCCTCAAGGGTCTGGTAGTCAAGGGGCATGAGGTTTAATTAGCGATAGAAGCTTTGGTTGAATACGGGATCCTTATGTTAACAAACCAATCCTGTCTGGTCATAAATTTCATATGGGTATTAATTAAGCGCGATCTTCTCGGCTGTGCCAGACGCGAACGATAACAATTATCTGTTGTTTGATGCGATAACGAATTGTGTATCCTCCTTTACCAAAGGGAGCATATAAGTCTCTAAACGATTCACAGTCTTGGTCAGGGCTTGGCATTCCTGCCTCTGGATTTTTTGTCAGTAAATCAACTGCACTAAGAATTCGATGACCAGCGTTTTTTGCAGCTAGAGGATTTTCTTTATTTATGAACTCTCTCAGTCTGATTACGTCATTTGCTGCTTCGGATAACCATTCTATTTTGTAGTCGGGCATGGTTTTTCCTTATCATCGCCCCAGGACTCTAACCAACTAGCCATCAAATTATGATCAACCGTTTTACCCGTTAGTTCATAAGCCTCCCAGCGATCCAGTGTTTCTTGTCGTCGTTTCTCCTGGTTTTCTAATCGGTCAATATAATCTCGCAGGGCTTCCTTAGTAAGATAGCTTTTTGATCGTTTTGTTTTTTTCGCTAATATCGTCAGACGCTGCTCCAGTTCTGGTTCTAATCGGACACCTAGCATGACGCACCTCTTTTGTTTAACATTGTTTAACAGTAGCACTTTTTCGGGTTTTAAACAGGTATTTTTTAACCCTTACGGTTTGCTCAGTTTTACCGAATTAATAGAGGAGGTGAACAGTACGAACAGGGGCAAGCAGAATTATCTAGCAGAATTATCTACCCCACTATCTGACCACTACCCGGGTCACCATTCTTTTGAACACCTGTATCTTATGGTGATAACATTACCATTTCTACAAAAACCTTCCCTGCCTTTTCTATAACCATAACCAGCCAATGCCAGCAAAGAAAAAGAAAACGACAACGACAACTGCGTCCAATAAAAAAACCACAGCAACAAAATCGAGCAGGGCAAAAGCGGGGTCGTCAAAAAAACGTCAACCAAAGAAACGGGTTTCCCGTAAAAAATCAACTTCCAGGCGTTCTTCCGTTACAAAAAAAGTCTTTTTCAAACGTTCAGTTATTGTTTCGCTGTTTTCGTTGAGCTTGATCGTTTTTATCGCTTATTTATTTGTTCTCGACCAACGCATTACTCAGCGTTTTGAAGGTCGTATCTGGCAATTGCCCGCACATGTCTATGCGCGACCACTGGAGCTGTTTGTTGGTAAATCCATTTCGATTGAGCAGTTAAAGTTTGAACTTGAATATTTGAATTATCAAAAAATTGACCAGTTACCGCAACAAGTTGCTCAATATAGGCATTGGAAAAATGCTTTTGAAATAAAAACGCGAAGTTTTACTTTTTGGGATGGTACTGAACCTGCGCATACCATTCGCGTTACCATTGAAAATAATACGGTCACAGATCTGATTGATATTTATACCGGTAAAAATACAAATCTGGTGCGTTTTGATGCCGGTTATCTGACCGGTATTTTCCCTGCACATTCTCAGGACAGGGTTTTACTCAAACTGGATGACGTGCCTGATATGTTTATAAAAATGCTTTTATTAATTGAAGACAGGCGATTTTTTACACATGGGGGGGTGGATCCTAAATCAATTGCCAGAGCGGTGATGGCCAATTTTTACGCAGGTAAAACGGTGCAGGGCGGTAGTACCCTGACCCAACAGTTGGTGAAAAATTTGTTTCTTAGTCAGGAGCAAAAGTTAATTCGCAAAATTAATGAAGCTTTTATGTCTTTGCTACTGGAGTTTCATTATGATAAAAAACTCATTTTAGAAACCTATTTAAATGAAATATATCTGGGGCAGGATGGTCGCCGCGCTATTCATGGCTTTGGCCTTGCCAGTGAATTTTATTTTGGCAAAGCATTAAAAAAATTATCCATTGATGAAATGGCAACCCTGGTCGGCATGGTTAAAGGCGCTTCTTATTACAACCCTAAACGTAATCCGGAAAATGCAAAACAGCGACGAAATCTCGTGCTCAATACTATGGAATCATCTGGATTGATCACGACACGTCAGTCAAAAAAACTGGCAGATAAAGCTGTTGTTACCGTTAAACATGCAAAAGCAGGTTTGTATCCCGCTTTTATTGATGTAGTAAAACTTCAGTTACAGCAGGATTACCAGGCCGAAGATTTAAGTTCTGAGGGATTGCGGGTTTTTACCACGCTAGATCCGTATATTCAGTTTGAGACAGAACAGGCAATAAAAACCACCTTGCCGATGCTGGCTAAAAATAGAATGTTACAGGCAGCAGCCGTGGTGGTTTCGCCTTTAAACGGTGATGTGCTGGCGGTAGTTGGCGATAGAAACCCCACTTTTAAGGGCTTTAACCGAGCAATAAATGCACAGCGCCCCATCGGATCGTTAATCAAACCGGTGCTCTATCTAAGTGCTTTAGAGAGTGGCTTAGGCTATTCGCTGGCATCTATACTGGATGATACTGAGTTTATTTTTAAACAGACAAATCAGCCTGCCTGGCAGCCGAAAAATTTTGATAAAAAATATCGGGGTGAAGTGACTTTATATGAGTCATTACTTAATTCTTACAATATTCCAGCCGCGCGCACCGGTTTGGATGTGGGTCTTGATAAAGTGATAAAGACACTTGCCGATTTAGGTGCAGATCAGCAGATCACTGCATATCCCTCACTAGCACTGGGTGCGGTCGATATGTCGCCAATGGAAGTGGCGGGGATTTACCAAAGCCTGTCGGCGAATGGTTTTCATAGTCCGTTAAGAAGTGTGTTTGCGGTGTTAGATAAAAATAAACAGCCGCTAGAACGCTATTCGCTTGAAGTAAAAAACGCGGTTAAACCCAAAGCGGTTGCACTGATAAATTCAGCACTCATCGATGTCACTCAATACGGTACGGCAAAACAGTTATCAAAAGACCTGACTATTCAGGTTGCGGGTAAAACTGGAACCTCTGACGATTTTAGAGATAGCTGGTTTGCAGGTTTTTCAGGCGATATTGTTGCAGTCGTGTGGACGGGCTATGATGACAACCGGTCAACATCACTGACCGGTTCAACCGGGGCAATGAAAATATGGCAAAACATAGTCAAAGACATCGCTTACAAACCGTATATCTTGCCTGAAATGCCCGGTTTATCAAAACACTGGATTGACGGAAAAGATGGTCTGTTGACAAAGAAAAGCTGTGAAAATGCGGTAGAATTGCTTTTTATTGATGGCACGCAACCACGCCAGCAGAGTGACTGTGTAAAGAGTAAAAAGTCTAACTGGTTTTTTGATTTGTTTGACTAGAATTTTTTTACAAGCCAAAATTACTGCCCTTAAAATGAACCCCGGAGTCTTGTACTTTGTATCGACTATTATCCAGTTTGTTTTTATCTCGTTACCACGCACCGCGTGGTAACGCAGTAGCTAACGCACCAGCGTTACGGGATGCAACAAGGCACGTAGAGACAAGGCATGCCTTGTCTCTGTCTCTACAGAAACGCTGGTGCGTTAATCGCTGCATTACCACGCAGTGCGTGGTAACGAGAAAAGATGCCCTTGAATTAACCTCGGAGTTTTACGTTTTGTATCGACTATTATCCAGCCTGTTTTTATTACTGTTACTGGCTTCGTGTGCTTCAACAGAAAAGTTTATTATTGACACCGCTGTTGAACAGCCGGGAAATTATCAATTTAATGCCTGGCAAATGAACCCCTCTATTGGCAATGGTGCGATAAACAGTTTGCTGGATGACGTTGATACACTAATAATAAATCAGGAGTTTGATGCCGCGACAGACAAACTTGAACGCATACTACGCATCAAACCGCAATATGCGCCTGCATGGAGTCGTTTGTCCTGGTTGGCGTTACAGGAGAACGCACCCGAGCGTGCAGTACAGATGGCTAAACGCAGCAATAGTTTTGCCTTTTCAGACGCTGAATTACAATTACTGAACTGGTCATTTATACGCGATGCAAGCATGGTTTTAGATGATGAAACAGCCTACAATCATGCCAACCAGAAACTTGAATCTTTAAAACGTTTTTAGACTAACGATGAAGCGTACCTCCGATTACCTTGGGCCATCCGGCTCTTTCTGCAAACAAATTCCCGGTTATCAGGTGCGTGATAATCAACTGGCTTTGTGTGATGCGATTGATGAAACCATCGCAAGCGGAAAAACACTGACCGCAGAAGCCGGTACCGGTATTGGTAAAACCTTTGCTTATCTGGTGCCTGCTTTATTATCAGGTAAAAAAATCATCATCTCCACCGGCACACGGCATTTACAGGACCAGCTGTTTCATACCGATTTACCGCGTGTTAAAAAAGCCCTGGCGGTGCAATCAAGCTCTGCGCTATTAAAGGGTCGCAGCAATTACCTGTGTTTGCACCGCCTTAAACTTAGCCCGCATTTGGGCTTTATCAATCGTGAAACACGCAGTTTACTTACCGAAATTGATGAATGGTCAAAACTGACTCAATCAGGTGATGTGGCAGAACTCACCAGTCTGGCAGAAGATTCTTATGTCTGGCCGATGGTGACATCAACCGCAGACAACTGTTTAGGCAGCGAATGCGATTCATGGGACAAATGTTTTGTGGTAAATGCCCGTAAACGGGCGCAGGCAGCCGATGTGGTGGTGATTAATCATCATTTATTACTGGCTGATATGACCTTGAAAAATGAAGGTTTTGCTGAACTGCTGCCCAATGCTGATGCCTTTGTTATTGATGAAGCTCATCAGTTGTATGACGTTGCTGCACGGTTTTTTGGCGATACCATTAGCTCTCGCCACCTTATTTCACTGGTGCGAGATACCATTGCCGAACAGGTGAATGATGCTTCGGATATGATTGAGTTGCGTGATTATGCAGAAGCCCTGGAAAAAGCAGCGCGTGATTTCAGGCTGGTTTTAGGTGAAGCCGGACTGCGTGAAACCTGGTCAAAAGTGCAGAATAAACCAGCGGTAAAAACATCCCTGGCCAGTCTTGCTTCAAGCCTGGAAGATTTAATCGCGGTTTTAAAAATAGCGGCAGAGCGAGCGCGTGGTTTAGAGCAATGTTATGAACGGGCACAAAATATAATGCCGCGCCTTAAAAGCTTTCTGAATCTTGAAAAAACCACAGAAGCCGATTCAGAGCAATCTAAGTTAAATTCAAGTATTTTATGGTATGAAACCTACCCGAAAAGTTTTATGTTACATGCCACCCCGATTGATATAGCCAGTATTTTTCAGCAACATACCGACAATTTTTCCAGTAGCTGGATTTTCACCTCAGCGACTTTGCAGGTAAATAAACAATTTAGTCATTTTGCCAATAATATTGGTCTGGAAGATTACCAAAGCGGTGTCTGGGATAGTCCTTTTAATTATGAAAAACAAAGCCTGCTGTATTTGCCCGATAAGCTGCCGCAGCCTGCTGATCCTTCCTACACAAAATTGCTAATGCAAGCCGCTATTCCGGTGTTGCATGCCAGTCAGGGCAGGGCGTTTATATTGTTTACCAGTTATTACGCCATGCATAAAGCGTATGATTATCTAAAACAACAGATGCTGCCTTATGAATTGCTGATGCAAGGTGATTTTCCGAAACATCAATTGCTGGAAAAATTTCGCCAAACCGATAACGCCATTCTTTTAGGTACCTCAAGTTTCTGGGAAGGGGTTGATGTGCGAGGGGAAAGTTTATCCTGCGTAATTATCGATAAACTGCCTTTTGCTTCACCAGGTGATCCCGTTATGCAGGCGCGCATAGAAGCCATAAAACAAAATGGTGGTCAGCCCTTTATGGAATTTCAGGTGCCACAGGCAGTGCTAACGTTAAAACAGGGCGTGGGTCGCTTGATACGTGATGTTAACGATACCGGGGTATTAATGATAGGCGACCCACGCTTAAAACAAAAATCCTATGGCAGAATATTTTTGAACAGTTTGCCATCCATGCCAGTCACCTCCGATGTTAACGATGTCGAGCACTTTTTTGCCAGTGTGTCTGCCATAGAAACAACAAACAGTCACTCTGACGAGGTATTAAAATGAAAATTCTGGCAATCGATACCGCAACAGAAGCCTGTTCAGCCGCGTTATACATTAATGGTGAATTAAAATCTGTTTATCAACTCGCACCCAGAGAACACAGCCGATTAATCTTAAAAATGATTGACGGTTTGCTGGCTGAGGCAGAATTAACCGTCAGTCAGTTAGATGCCATTGCCTTCGGTCGCGGGCCGGGTTCATTTATGGGGCTGAGAATTGCCGCCGGTGTGGTGCAGGGCATCGCTTTTGCGCATGATATTCCGGTGATAGCTATTTCAACCTTAAAAACCATCGCGCAACGTGCGTTTGAACAAACAAAACATAACCACATATTGGTCGCCATTGATGCCCGCATGGATGAAGTTTACTGGGCAGTATATTCTAAGGACTTGAAAAGCGGCAACGAACAACAATGGCAGTTAACAGGTGAGGAACAGGTGGTTTCGCCGGATAAAATTCAACTGCCTGAGGAGCTAACACAGCCGGGCAAAACCTGGATCGGCGCTGGCACAGGCTGGGCGAATTATGCCGACAGACTACTTGCTGACAATGTTTTGACCTTGCAGGAAATGCTGCCTGACTGTCTTCCCAGTGCAGAAGCCATAGCCACACTGGCAGTAAATGAATATAACGCAGGCAATACCATCATCGCGGCGCAGGCAATACCCGTTTATCTACGTAACGATGTGGCGAAAAAGCCGAAACCTGTTGTTTTGTAATGCGTAAAATTATTGTAAAAGTCATCACATTCAGAGCCCTTTGTGTAACTTCTCAATAACCCGTGGCAGTATCGTATTCTGATAGTAATTGTAGGGTGGGCATGCTTTTTTGCCCACGCGTTGAAGCCAAATGTGACCTACCTGGCTAAAGCGTGGGCAAAAAAACATACCCACCCTACAACTGATTGCCATGGGTTATTGAGAAGCCACCCCTTTGTATGTTTAATGGCAAGGCATGGGTTTCCTTGACCATCTAGCATTTTGCTACCATAATTCCACATTGGCACTCAATCCGATAGAGTGCCAGCTGTGACTAATAAGATCGTTACTAATCAGATATATAAGTTTTGAATAAATCACTCGTACTCAATGATCGCGCTGCTATTTTGCTCAAGCAATTAGTCGCCAGTTACATTCATCATGGGCAGCCTGTCGGTTCCAGGCAGTTGGCGCAGGATGCTGGTCTGGATATCAGTTCAGCGACCATCCGTAATGTGATGTCTGGCCTTGAGAAAAAAGGTCTGGTGGTTGCACCGCATACTTCAGCCGGCAGAATCCCGACTGAACAGGGTTTGCGACTGTTTATTGATACTTTACTTGAAGTTCAACCAATAGAAGAAAACCTGGTTAGCCAGATGCAGCAGCAGCTGGATCCTGATATGGAAATCAATGAACTGGTGAATCAGGCTTCGCAACTGGTTTCACAAATGACACAAATGGCTGGTATCGTCAGTGTGCCAAAACAGACCAGTGCAAAATTACGCCATATTGAGTTTTTACCACTACCTGATAAACGTGTGCTGGCAATCATGGTAACCAATGAAAAAGATGTACAGAATAAAGTGTTACATCTTGGTCGAGAGTATAGTGCAAGTGAATTACAACATGCAGCTAACTTTTTGAATCAACACTTTACCGGTCAGGATGTAGGTGAAATACGAAAAAGTCTGTTACAGGATCTGGATCGTAGTCGTCAACAAGTTGACCAGGTAATGCGAACGGCGGTTGAAGTTGCCGGTAAAGCACTATCAGATGATGAAGTAAGCAAACCTGAGTTTATTGTTCAGGGCGAAACTAATCTGGTGCGTTATAACAAAAATACTGATCGTCAACAGTTGCAGCATTTATTTGAAATTTTTGATCGAAAGCGTGAAATGCTGGATTTATTTGATCGTTGTGTGCACAGTGACGGCGTAAAGATTTTTATCGGGCATGAAGCCGGGTTTGAGGGTTTTGGTGATTGCAGTGTTATTACTGCTCCCTATTCGGTCAAAGGCAAAGCTATTGGCGTATTAGGCGTTATTGGGCCGGCGCGGATGAATTATGACCATATTATCCCGGTGGTTGATGTCACTGCTAAAATTCTGGGTGATGCCCTTAATGGCGCGCCTGTTAATGAATGATTTTAAAAGCTAAAATTTATAGCTGAATTCTTGAATGCAACTATTCAGTACAAGACTGTAGCGACTCAGATTGCTTCTGAGATTCGTCAGAACAAGGCGATTGTGTGAATTTACATGTAAATGAACATTTTTTAACGTGGAGATGGCGAATTTCAGGAGTGAACTGAATAATTACACTTGAATTACATCAAATTGTCACCATAGACAGCCACATTATAATAAATTTAAAGAGAGTGAATATGTCAGCTCAAAAGCAAGATAACGATGAAGCCGTAGAACAAGCAACAGAAGAGCTCGTTGAAGAAGTTGTAGACGCGCAGGAAGATGAAGCAACTCTGGCATCACCAGAGAAAAATGCTGATAGTCTTGAGGCACAATTAGAGGATGCGCAGGCAAAAGCCACTGAAAACTGGAACCAGTATCTGCGTGCCAAAGCAGAAATGGATAACTTACGTCGCCGTAATACCAAAGATGTAGAAAATGCACATAAATATGGTATTGAGAAGTTCGTGACTGAGCTGTTACCTGTGTTAGATAGTATGGGTCTGGGTCTCGCCACTAAAGAGGCCAGTGCGATGAGTTTACGTGAAGGCATGGAACTAACATTAAGCATGCTGGAAAAAATGATGGAAAAACTCGGTATTGAGGAAATTGATCCATTAAATGAAAAATTTGATGCAGAAAAGCATCAGGCTATGGGCATGCAGCCAAGTGCAGATATAGAACCTAATACGGTTATTGCGGTGATGCAAAAGGGTTATTCGCTAAATGATCGTTTGATACGTCCGGCAATGGTGATGGTGTCGAAAACAGCAGACGAAGGTTAAGCATTTTATTTGCGGATGTGTGTTTTTCTGGTTCAGGAGCTTGTCCGAGAGCAGTGGTGCATCCATGCACCACTACTCGCCTCAAATAATGAAAAAATCTGACTCAAATCAGCTTCTCCCCTCGCTACGATTTCTATTCTTGGACAAGCTCCTAACATAATTGAATCTCTTTTAACTTCAAAAAGCTTGGATTTACCAAAAACAACCCCATAGTAGAGCTAACAACAAACTTAAGCTGTTATTTACTCATTAACAGCAACAAATATTAAAGAATATTAAAAATATTGGAGACCAGCAATGGCTAAAATTATAGGTATAGACTTAGGTACAACAAACTCTTGTGTTGCTGTGATGGACGGTGATTCAGTAAAAGTTATTGAAAATGCAGAGGGTGAACGTACCACACCTTCCGTTGTTGCTTTTACCGACGACGAAGTGATTGTTGGCTCACCAGCAAAACGTCAGGCAGTCACCAACCCGAGTGACACTATTTTTGCAGTTAAACGTTTAATCGGTCGCCGTTTCGACGAAGAAGTGGTGCAGCGTGATATTAAACTGGTGCCCTACAAAATTGTAAAGGCCGACAACGGTGATGCCTGGGTTGAAGCCAAAGGCAATAAAATGGCAGCACCGGAAGTGTCCGCACGTATTCTTCAAAAAATGAAGAAAACGGCTGAAGAATATTTAGGCCATGAAGTGACCGAGGCGGTTATTACCGTTCCTGCTTATTTTAATGACTCGCAACGTCAGGCAACAAAAGATGCCGGTAAGATTGCTGGTCTTGAAGTAAAACGTATTATCAATGAACCTACAGCGGCAGCCCTTGCTTATGGCATGGATAAAAGCCGTGGTGACTCAAAAATTGTGGTTTACGACCTGGGTGGTGGTACTTTTGATGTCTCTATTATCGAAATTGCAGAAATTGATGGTGAACATCAGTTTGAAGTACTGGCAACCAACGGTGATACCTTCCTTGGCGGTGAAGATTTCGATACGCGCTTAATTGATTACCTTTCTGATGAATTTGAGAAAGATACTGGCATCAATTTACATAATGATCCATTGGCACTACAACGTCTGAAAGAAGCCGCTGAAAAAGCAAAAATCGAGTTGTCATCAACCCAGTCTACCGATGTCAATTTGCCCTATATCACTGCTGATGCCAATGGTCCAAAACATCTCAATGTTAAATTAAGCCGTGCCAAACTGGAGAGTCTGGTTGATGAACTAATAGCGCGCACCATCGGTCCCTGCAAGCAGGCACTTGAAGATTCAGGTTTGTCTGCCAGTGAGCTTGACGAGGTTATTCTGGTGGGTGGTCAAACTCGTATGCCCAAGGTACAGCAAGAAGTTCAAAATTTCTTTGGCAAAGAGCCACGCAGAGATGTTAACCCTGACGAAGCCGTTGCTATGGGTGCTGCATTACAGGGCGGTGTATTAGGTGGTGAAGTTAACGATATTCTGTTACTTGATGTCACACCACTATCACTGGGTATTGAGACCATGGGTGGTGTCATGACCAATCTGGTAGAAAAAAACACCACAATTCCAACAAAAGCGTCACAGACCTTCTCCACTGCAGATGATAACCAGTCAGCCGTAACTGTTCATGTATTACAGGGTGAACGCGAAATGGCAACCGGTAATAAGTCATTAGGTCGTTTCGATTTACAGGACATTCCACCTGCACCACGTGGTGTGCCACAAATTGAAGTGTCATTTGATATTGATGCCAACGGTATATTGAATGTGTCTGCAAAAGACAAAGCCACCGGTAAGGAACAGTCCATTGTGATAAAAGCCTCAAGTGGTCTATCAGATACCGAAGTTGATCAAATGATTAAAGATGCTGAAGCTCATGCTGATGAAGATAAAAAGGCACATGAATTAGTTAATGCAAAAAATGCCGCTGAAAACATGATTCATGGTACTGAAAAGTCGCTTAAGGATCTGGGCGATAAAGTAGAATCAGGTGAAAAAACAGCAGCAGAATCTGCCATTGCCGAGTTAAAAACTGTACTGGAAGGCAATGATAAAGACGATATTGAAGCGAAAACACAAACGTTAACTGAAGTTGCTGGCAAGATTGCCGAAAAAGCCTATGCTGCCAAAGCAGAACAGGAAGGTGCAGCGCAACCAGGCGATGAGCAATCAGCAGGCAAAGCAGCTGATGACGATGTGGTTGATGCCGAATTTGAAGAAGTGAAAGAAAGCAAAGACGATAAATAATGTTATAAGCTAACTAGGAGCTTGTCCGAGAATGGAAACCGTAGCGAAAAATCGAGATTTTTAGTCCAGTTTTTCGAACATTTGAGGCGAATAGCACCGCTATTTAACGAAAATGTTCGGAAAAATGGGCAAAAATGTCGGTTTTGCAGTAGGTTTTCCATTCTCGGACAAGCTCCTAGGGGCTGAAAGAAAAACTTTTAGCCGCAAAGGACGCAAAAGGCGCAAATGTAAAAACAACACAAGTTTTTCTTTGCGCTCTTTGCGTTTTTTGCGGCTAAATAGTGTTTTTTTATGTCTTGCCTCAGCGGTTAAATTAGTCTTTATTACAAAAGTTTAATAGAAATAAGAATATGTCAAAACGAGATTATTACGAAGTACTGGGCGTATCACGCGATGCCAGCGAAGCCGATTTAAAAAAAGCCTATCGTCGTTTAGCGATGAAACATCACCCTGATCGTAATGCCAGTAATTCTGAAGAGTCTGAAGAAAAATTCAAAGAAGCCAAAGAAGCGCATGAAGTGCTATCTGACGCAAAAAAACGGGCAGCTTATGACCAATACGGTCATGCTGGTGTGGATCCGTCAATGGGTGGACGACCTGGAGCAGGCGCAGGTGGCTTTGAAGATGTATTTGGTGATGTATTCGGCGATATATTTGGTGGTGGACGAGGTGGTGGCGGTGCTAGTCAGCGAGCGCAGCGAGGCTCCGATCTTCAATATAACCTTGAATTAACACTGGAACAGGCTGTATTTGGCACGGAAGTAAAAATCCGCATACCGACACAGGTAAACTGTAAAACATGCTCTGGCAGTGGTGCCAAAAAAGGCACTTCTGCAACCACCTGTACCACCTGTGGAGGAGCCGGTCAGGTGCGTATGCAACAGGGATTTTTTGCAGTGCAACAAACTTGTCCGCAGTGTCGCGGCAAAGGCAAAATAATTAGCAGTCCCTGTCCGGATTGTCATGGTCAGGGGCGCAAGCAGGAACACAAAACACTGTCCGTTAAAGTGCCGGCAGGTGTTGACACCGGCGACAGAATTCGTCTGGCAAGTGAAGGTGAGGCTGGTGGACACGGTGCGCCCAGTGGCGATTTGTATGTACAGATGCATGTTAAAGAACACGATATCTTTAGCCGCGATGACAATGATCTGCACTGTGAAATGCCTATCTCAATTGGCATAGCCGCATTAGGTGGTGAAATAGAAGTGCCAACACTTAATGGCAAACTCCGATTAAAAATTCCTTCTGAAACCCAAACCGGAAAGCTATTCCGTATGCGTGGTAAAGGAGTGAAACCTGTAAGAGGTGGCATCACTGGTGACCTGTTATGCCGTGTTCATGTCGAGACGCCGGTTAAATTAAGCAATAAGCAAAAAGATTTAATCAGAGAATTTGATAAATCAATCCAGCAAGCTGGGCAGAAGCACACCCCAAAAAACGCTTCCTGGGGTGATCGTATGAAGGCTTTTTTTGATGATCTAAAAGCTTGATTATCCACAGATGAACGCAAATAAAAACAATCTGTTAAAAGTGTACCATCTCGAGTACAAGAAGAGTTCTTATACAACGACAGTTCAAGAGCTATCACTTCACTCAAGATGACATTCACTAACCAATCTAAGTTTTTTATTTGCGTTCATTTGCGTTCATCTGTGGACGGATAAAGTTTTTCTTTACGTCTTTTTCCTTTTTCGCGGCTAACTTTATGTTTGTTTAAGCGCAAAACAATGGCAAACTACAAAAATAACAAAAACAATTAGGACATCAAATGTTAAAACTCGCCATTTCCGGCGCCGCAGGGCGTATGGGTCGCAACCTGATTCAGGCCTGTTATGAAACGTCCAGATGTCAGTTAGGTGCTGCCATTGAGCACGAAAGCAGTCCCTTTCTTAATCAGGATGCAGGTCAGGTCGCCGGTGTTGGTGTTTTAAATAAAATGCTAGGCTCTCAGCTTGCAGCTGTGACTGATGATTTTCATACCCTGATTGATTTTACCCGCCCTGATGTTACGCTGAAAAATCTGGCTACTTGTGTTGCCAACGGTAAAAATATTATTATTGGCACTACCGGTTTTAACGAAGATGAAAAACAGAAAATTGAACAGGCAGCCGAATCTATCGGTATTGTGTTTGCACCGAATATGAGTGTTGGTGTTAACCTTTGTTTTAAACTACTCGATATTGCCGCACGTGTTTTAGACGACGATGTAGATATTGAAGTAATAGAAGCGCATCATCGTCATAAAGTTGATGCACCATCAGGTACTGCATTACGTATGGGTGAGGTCATTGCCAACGCTTTAGGGCGTAACCTTGATGAATGTGCCGTTTACGGTCGTCAGGGTGTATCCGGCGAACGTGATCGTAAAACCATAGGATTTGAAACCATACGTGCCGGTGATATCGTTGGTGATCACACTGTGATGTTTGCGGGTATCGGCGAGCGTGTCGAGATAACACACAAAGCCTCCAGTCGAATGACGTTTGCCAATGGTGCGATTCGAGCGGCTATTTGGTTACAGGATAAAAATAAAGGATTATATGATATGCAGGATGTGCTTAATCTTAATTACTAATTACGAATTAGCGTTTGGTGCGATTTTTGCATCGTTTTTGTTAGTTCTTATTCGAGACATGGCAAAATACATGGCGCAGTTAAGATGGCTGATTGATCGTCCACAACTCGTAATTAGTAATTCGTAATTAGTAATTAACTAAAGTTGGTTTAAATATGATTGGTATGAATATTGTTGTCATCTTCCCGGGTCAGGGATCACAGTCCATTGGTATGTTAGCTGACTATGCACAGGCATGGCCTCAAATTGAAGAAACCTTTAAGCAGGCATCCGATGTTTTGGGTTATGACTGCTGGGACATTGTCTGCAATGGTCCCGCAGAAAAGCTCAATAAAACCGAAATAACCCAACCGCTAATGCTGGCGGCAGATATCGCTGTGATGCGTGTTATGACGCAGCAGTGCATGTTAATACCTATGGTTTATGCAGGTCATAGTCTGGGTGAATATGCTGCACTGGTTGCGGCAGAAGCGTTGGATTTTGAAGATGCTATTAAACTGGTCAGCAAACGTGGTCAGCTAATGCAGGCAGCGGTGCCAGAAGGCAAAGGCGCGATGTCTGCGATTATCGGATTAAATGATGAAACTGTTGTTCAAGTTTGTGAACAGGTAAGTAAAGATCTTGCTGAGCCAGTTGAAGCCGTCAACTTCAATTCGCCGGGGCAGGTGGTTATTGCCGGTGCTACCGATGCAGTTAATAAAGCCATGGAACTGTTAAAAGATGAAGGCGCAAAACGAGCATTGCCTTTGCCAGTTAGTGTGCCTTCACATAGTTCATTAATGAAACCGGCAGCGGATAAACTTAGCCGTTATCTTAAAGGGGTTAATATTAATAAACCCAAAATACAGGTTATTCATAATGTCGATGCAAGATCACATGATGAACCGGATGCAATACGTGAAGCGCTGGCGAAACAGTTGTACAATCCAGTGCAGTGGACGCACACCATTCAGATTATTACTGACGGCGCTGATGTGGTTGTAGAATGTGGTCCGGGTAAAGTTTTAGGTGGACTAACACGCCGGATTAATAAAGAAGTAAAAAGTTATTCACTGGATTCGATGGTAGCGTTGCAAAAATTTCTGGATTCAATGGCGATGGAAGAATAAACCGGCAGACGAACACTTCTCGTTTATGAAATAATAATATCACTACTCAGCGTACGCAAAAACCAGAATCCTGGTAGGGTGGGCACGTTCTTTGTGCCCACGCGTTAACAGCCCAGTAGTAAAAGGATATTCTATTTGAATTTGTACGTCGGTAATGTGACATTGGTTGTTTGTCTTTTTGGTTTTAATTATATTTATACGTGGTGTTTGAGGGTGTTGTTTTATTGTTCCGCGTGGGCACAAAGCTTGTCCTCGCACGCTTTGAGCGGGGAAGCGTGCCCACTCTACCAGGCTGTTGAATAAAAAGTGCATAACGTACTGGAATAATAAAAAATTTTAAAAAAGGTTTTGATATATTTATGAGTAAACAATTAGAAGGCGAAATAGCACTGGTAACGGGCGCAAGTCGTGGCATTGGCAAAGCTATTGCAGAACAGTTAGCGTCGCAAGGCGCAACCGTTATTGGTACTGCGACATCTGACGCTGGTGCAGATAATATATCCAACTATTTGTCGG
Source organism: uncultured Thiotrichaceae bacterium (assembly GCA_964485705.1). Taxonomy (GTDB): domain Bacteria; phylum Pseudomonadota; class Gammaproteobacteria; order SZUA-229; family SZUA-229. The sequence goes on along the minus strand of CAZALW010000001.1, from coordinate 10,653 downwards.
CCATGAAATTAACTTCGGGCGGTAAAGGGATGTGTTTAAACGTAACCGATACTGATTCTATTGCCAATGTGATGAAAGTGATTAAGGATGAGTTTGGCGCAATATCTATATTGATTAATAATGCCGGTATTACCAAAGATAATTTGTTAATGCTGATGAAAGAAGATCAATGGAATGACATTATCGAGACTAACCTGACTTCGATTTATCGTCTATCAAAAGCCGTTATTCGCCCCATGATGAAAGCCAGAAAAGGACGAATTATTAATATTGCTTCCGTTGTGGGTTTAACCGGTAATCCTGGTCAAACCAATTATTCAGCAACAAAAGCGGGTATGTTAGGTTTTACCAAATCACTGGCGCGTGAGATTGGCTCCAGAAATATTACCGTAAATTGTGTTGCTCCCGGCTTTATTGATACCGATATGACCAGAGAATTAGCAGAAGAGCAAAGACAGGCATTAATCGGACAAATACCTCTTAGCCGTCTGGGTGATCCTGCTGACATTGCTGCAGCGGTTGCGTTTCTGGCAAGTCCTGCGGCTTCTTATATTACTGGTGAAACGATCAATGTTAATGGTGGAATGTACATGCCATAGGTATAATACATCAAATATTTTTGTGTATAGCTTGCAATATTATTTATAAATGGTTTTAATTGTATTGTTTATCGCATTGATTTAATTGATAATATATTGATTTGTCTGTATCGGCATTAAATGTTGAATTTAACTGGCAAGTGCCGCACTAATTCACTAAAATACCGCGCAACTCAACATAAACTTAACCCGAATAATATTCTTTATAATATTTGGGGATCACTTAACAATTGACAGCAGATGATAATCATCAGGTTTGATAATCTTAGCAGTCAAAACAAGAGGAAAAATAGATGAGCACAGCTGAAGAACGCGTACGTAAAATTGTCATAGAGCAATTAGGTGCAACTGAAGAACAGGCGACAAATGAAGCATCATTTGTCGACGATTTAGGTGCGGATTCGCTCGATACAGTAGAGCTGGTTATGGCTTTAGAAGAAGAATTTGAGTGTGAAATTCCTGATGAAGAAGCAGAAAACATTACGACTATTCAGCAGGCAATTGACTACGTAAACACGCATTCAAGCTAAAAAGCTCATCATAAGGAGTCAATGTTTAACAGAGATGTTATTCATTGACTCCTTAAGCCTTAACTAATCAATATAATATTGTCTTGTTTTGTTGAGCTTCAATACTAAAAACAACCGGTTATTTGGTTGATGTGGACTTCCAGCCCATCCTTAGGTTCGTAAACCGCACATCCAGGTGCCACTGCTAATAGTTAAAGAGGCTACTATGTCAAATTGCCCCCCGGGTCGTCGAGTTGTTGTCACAGGTCTAGGTATTGTCTCACCGGTTGGCCTTAATCTAAAAGAATCATGGTCAAACATCAAAGCGGGTAAAAGCGGTGTTGTCTCGATTGATACTTTTGATACATCTGACTTTTCATGCAAAATTGCAGCGACCGTAAAAGGTTTTGATGCAACGACGGTTATTCCTGCAAAAGATCTAAAAAAGATGGATACCTTTATCCATTATGGGCTTATTGCAGCTGATGAAGCTTTAAAGGACTCTGGGCTGGAAATTACGGAAGCAAATGCTGAAAGAATTGGTGTTGCCATAGGCTCAGGCATTGGTGGCTTGCCAATGATTGAAGTGAATAATGCCAAACTCATCAATGGTGGACCACGCAGAATTTCTCCGTTTTTTGTTCCTGGTTCAATCATTAACATGATTTCCGGTAACTTCTCCATTCGCTATGGCGTAAAAGGCCCCAACATTTCAATTGTCACAGCCTGTTCTACTGGCACACACAGTATTGGTGAATCAGCCAGAATTATCGCCTACGGTGATGCTGATGTGATGTTTGCCGGTGGTGCTGAAATGTCTTCATCACCATTAGGCATAGGCGGTTTTGCTGCAGCCAGAGCATTATCAACTCGTAATGATGACCCTGAAGCGGCAAGTCGTCCCTGGGATAAAGATCGTGATGGTTTTGTACTGGGTGACGGTGCCGGTGTGTTGGTATTAGAAGAGTACGAACACGCCAAAGCACGAGGAGCTACAATATACGCAGAAGTAGCAGGTTTTGGTTATAACAGTGATGCTTATCATATGACCTTACCGCTGCAAGACGGTAGTGGTGCAGGTAAGTGTATGCAGCTGGCATTAAAGGATGCAGCAATAAATGCTGATGATATTAGCTACGTTAATGCACACGGCACCTCAACACCAGCGGGTGATGTTGCAGAAACCACGGCTGTTAAATATGCACTGGGTAATCATGCAACTAAAGTGGCTATCAGTTCAACAAAATCAATGACCGGGCATTTATTAGGTGCAGCTGGCGGTATCGAAGCGGTGTTTTCAGTTATGTCGATTAAGGATCAGGTTGCCCCACCGACTATTAATTTAGATAATCCAGGTGAAGGTTGCGACCTGGATTATGTGCCAAATACCGCACGCGAAATGAAAATTGATTATGCATTGTCTAATTCATTTGGTTTTGGTGGCACTAACGGCACGCTGATCTTTAAAAAGCTGGATTAACTATTTGAACAACAACATGAACCACGAAATACACGAAATACACGAAACTTTTAGTGTGTTTCGTGTGTTTCGTGGTTAAAAAAGACCTTATCCGGGGTCGTCCGTGTCATTTCAAAGGCGTCTATTATCATCGAGCGATGTTAATACCCCAACTCTAGATTTAAGTTTATTTAATCGGTACAATCGCCAGCGTTATCCTTATTTATTACTCAGTAGTGCCAGCAGGAAAAATAATACACAATACGACATCTTAATTGCCTGTCCTCAATATTTTCTTACACTGCATTCTGATAAAACACTTAGCTGCACAAATGATGAGCTGTCGGTTGCAACAGGTTTTTTTGAGACTCTGGAAGATTATTACCAAAAAAACAAAGTAGGCATTTCAGCCAAGCTCAATGAGAGTGATAGCCTGCCTTTTACTGGTGGCTGGTTTGTTTATTTATCATATGAAATGGCAGAAGAGGTTGAACCCTGTTTATCTTTGCCATGTTTACCTGCTACGCAAGCTCTGGCAGTTGCCGCTCGTTGTCCGGCAGCGATTATTTTTGATAAAAAAAATAATCAGTATTTAGCAATGGCAGAAACGCAACATCTCCATTTACTTGATGAAATAGAGCAGGATTATAAAAACATCATTCGTTTATATGGGAAATCGTCAAATATCAGTAGCGATAAAACCCATAAAAAAATAAAACATGAAAAAATAGAACTCAAATCTTTAATCGAAGAGGACTCCTCTAATTATTTAAATCAGGTAGAAAAAATAAAACAATACATTGTTGAAGGGGATGTTTTTCAGGCAAATTTGTCCAGAAAATGGCAGGCAAACTTGAAATCGGACGTGAGTGATGCGGATTTATTTCGTGCCTTATCAAAACAAAATCCATCCTCCTTTGCCGCTTTGGCGTGTTTACAAAATATGAGTATAATCAGCTCATCCCCCGAACGTCTGGTCTCAATAAAGGATGCTATCGTTGAAACCAGGCCCATAGCCGGAACGCGACCACGAGACAATAATCAACAAAATGATAAAGCGCTGGCAGAAGAATTGTTATCGCATCCGAAAGAACAGGCCGAACATATCATGTTGATTGACCTTGAACGTAATGACCTTGGTCGTGTTTGCCGACCAGGCACGATAGTCGTCAATGAATTAATGGCGCTGGAAAGCTGGCAGCATGTGCATCATATTGTATCCAATGTGCGTGGTGAGTTAGCAAGCAATAAGTCTCCGATTGATGTTTTACGCGCTGTTTTTCCCGGTGGCACCATAACCGGTTGTCCTAAAGTACGTTGCATCGAAATACTGGCTGAACTGGAGCAACAGGCAAGGGGGGCTTATACCGGTTCTTTAGGCTATATCAATAATGATGGCAGTATGGATTTTAATATTCTTATCAGGACAATGGTACGCGAAGGAAATAAAATAACATTCCGTGCCGGTGGTGGCATCGTTAATGATTCTGTCGCCACAGAAGAACTGATCGAGACCAGAGCAAAAGCAAAAGGCTTGTTGAAGATATTTACACTGAACCACGACCAATGAACGGCTCACAAACGAACAAGGTACAGGTGAACTGTCTTATTAATGGTGTGGCTACTGATTATTTAACGATAAGTGATCGCGCTATTCACTATGGTGATGGGATTTTTGAAACTATATTATGTCATAATAATATATTATTTTACTGGCATCAGCACTACCAGCGTCTTTTAACATCAGCAAAAAAACTGCAAATAGCCTGTGCAGACGAACAAACTTTTCTGGATGATATCCGTTGTTTATTAAGCAAAAATAAACAGAACAATAATGAAACATTTGTATTAAAAATTATTCTTACACGCGGTAGCAGTGAACGGGGTTATGTTTTTGAAAAAAACATAACGAATACTACACGGGTTTTTGCAAAAAACATATCAAGTAAACCAGGGATATTTACAAAAAACATAACGAGTAATCGTCTTGTTATATTATCAACGCTAGACTTCAATTATTCGTCGTTGTTAACCGGGAAGTTATCAACAGGAGAGTTGTTTGTTTGTAAACAACAGGTCTCCATCAATGAAAGTCTGGCAGGGTTAAAACATTTGAACCGGCTAGAAAATGTAATGGCAAGAAATGAATGGAGTGCTGCTGGTAGTGATAAAAACAATAAGATTGCTGATGGTTTGATGCTAAATGCCAATCAACATGTTATTGAAGGCAGCATGAGTAATTTATTTGCTATTAAAGACAATCAGTTATTTACACCTGAGCTTAGTCAGTCAGGCGTAAACGGAGTTATGCGAGATGTCATTATTAATCTACTAGAAAAAAATAAAATTCAACTATCTATAGTCAACATAAATATGGATGAATTACTGGCTATGGACGCAATCTTTATTTCTAACAGTCTGATTGGTATGAAATCTATAAACAAAATTGCAATGATACAATATCATGATAATTCACTTTTAAACCGAATTTTTAAACTGCTATTAAATACCAGAGATGCCTATGCTCAAGCCCTTTAGTAAAAACATGAGTAAAAACCTGGGCAAGGGGCTGGCCACACTATTTACAATTTCCAGTATTGTATTAGTCATTGTTTTTTATTATTCGCTAAAAATCCAGGCAGAAATGCACGCAGAAATGTCTTTAGCCGAGCCAGAAACAATAGTTTTTCCCCGTGGTTCAAGTATCCGTACTCTGGCAAATCAGCTTGTTGAAAAAAATTTACTTGAACATAAAAATCATTTTCTTATTTGGGGTAAATTGAACAGTCAAGCGACCAAACTGCAGGCAGGCGAGTACCTGCTAACACCCGGACTAACGCTTGCCGGACTACTCGATAATATGGTCGATGGTAATGTGATACAACATAGCATTACCTTCATAGAAGGCTTCACCTTTAGACAGATACTGGAAACAATTCAGCAACATCCAGCACTTACAATAGAATTAAAAAATCTTTCTGATGAAGAGATTATGGAAAGACTGGGACATAAAGGCAAACACCCTGAAGGCCGCTTTTACCCTGATACTTATCATATTTCTCGTGGCACCAGTGATATTGAGCTGCTTAAACGTGCTTACAATGTAATGGAAAAAATTCTTGGACAGGAATGGGCACGCAGAGAGAAAGGTCTGCCCTATAAATCACCTTATGAAGCATTAACAATGGCATCTATTGTAGAAAAAGAAAGTGCCGTTGCAGAGGAACGAACTATCATTGCGGGTGTGTTTGTCAACCGCTTACGAAAAAAGATGCGCCTGCAAACCGATCCGACAGTCATTTATGGCATTGAAAACTATGATGGCAATATTCGTTTCAGGGATTTACGAAAAGATACCCCGTATAATACTTACACACGCCATGGCTTACCACCAACGCCTATAGCATTACCCGGTAGAGAGGCCATACATGCAACCTTAAATCCGGAAAAAACAAAGTACCTGTATTTTGTTTCTTACAGCGACGGCAGTGGACGGCATGTGTTTTCTACTAATTTAAAAGACCATAATAAAGCGGTTGATAAATATCAGCGGAAAAAGCAGTGAATAGTTAAAAATCAAAAATCAAAAACCAAAACATAAAAAATACATTGCATGGATGAATGTATGTTTTATAATTCACTATTCACTATTCACTATTCACTATTCACTATTCACTGCTTTTATGGGTAAATTTATTACTTTAGAGGGGATTGAAGGGGTTGGGAAAACCAGCAACCTTCTATTCATAAAAGAACTGCTTGAATCGTCAGGGCACGACTGTGTGCTGACCAGGGAGCCAGGTGGGACGAATCTTGGTGAGGCGTTGCGCGGTTTGTTACTGAACCATTCTGACGAGAATATGAGTAGTGACGCTGAATTGCTGATGATGTTTGCGGCGCGGGCTGAGCATTTATCAAAAGTTATTCTGCCTGCACTGGAAAACAATAAAACAGTAATGTGTGACCGTTTTACCGAAGCAAGCTACGCCTATCAGGGCGGTGGCCGGTTGCTGGATGTGGATAAAATCAGTAATCTTGAGCAATGGGTGCAGGGTGATTTACGCCCTGATTTAACCATTATTCTCGATGCACCGGTTGAAATAGGTCGTGCGCGTGCCGGACATCGAAGTGAACCTGATCGCATCGAAACAGAAAAAGATGATTTTTTTCAGCGTGTACGTGAAGCCTATATTGAATTAGCTAATCTTCATCCTCAGCGAATTTGCCTGATTGATGCATCGCTTGAATTAAAAAAAGTACAAAAACAAATCCGTGAAAAGCTGATTGAATATGAAATAATTAACCATTAACCATTAACCATTATTCATTGTTTTATGATTTATCCCTGGCAACAAAATCAATGGCAAAAAATAGCACAGTTATTAAAAACTGAACGGCTGCCGCACGCGATGCTATTGTATGGTAATCAGGGTTTGGGTAAGGCTGATTTTGCTACGGCAATGGCAAATGCAGTTTTGTGTCAGCAGCCAATATCCGATCATCAGGCCTGTGGTTTATGCAAGGCCTGCCAGCTGTTGGCAGCAAATACCCATCCTGATCTGTATTATTTAAAACCAACAGCGCCAGCGACATCAAGAAGTAAAAATCCTGTACTAAGCATTCGAATTGATGATATTCGCGTTTTGTGTGAAAAATTAAACCAGACCAGTCAATACGGTGGCTTTCGTGTTGCCATTCTTAACCAGGCAGAGCAATTAACTCTGCAAGGGGCAAATAGTTTGTTAAAGACACTGGAAGAACCAGGTGAAAATGTACTTATTCTACTGGTTACTGCTCGAACACACCGTTTGCCGGTAACCATACGAAGTCGTTGTCAACAGCTACGTTTTAATGTGCCGGATGAAAGTCAGTCACTGCAATGGTTAAAGCGCAATCAACAATTGGGGTTTACTGATAGCCAGTTACAGCAATCACTAAAATATGCCTTTGGCTCGCCCCTTGCTGCTTTAGAGTACTTGCAGCAGGCTGAGTTTCAGGAGATTCTTTCTGAGGCAATGACAGCGTTAGATTCAGGTAAAAATTCTCTGGATTATGCAACAAAACTGGCGAAATTTTCAAAAACTCGTACTCTGGAAGGCATGATGAGTTGGGCCGCAGACCTGGCGAAATTGCAATCATGTGGCTCAGAAGCCCAGATCACAAATGACCAATACCGTCTTAAATTACAGACATTGGCAAAAAAGGTAAATCAACAACGCTTATATCGTTTTGTTGATCAGCTAAACTTCAATTTATTACACAGCGCAATTGCAGTAAACGAACAGTTATTATGGGAAAATCTGCTATTATCGTGGGATGAAGTAACATCTCAATAAGTTGAGGATAATATTGATTTTGCCTGACTTATTGAGCAGTGCCACGTGGATATGGTGCTTATGAATCAAAGGATGGCGTAGTTACAGAATAACTTATAATACTACAGAGGTGATAGTGTATGGCTGCTACAGCTACACGACCAGGAATGCTGTCACTCAGCATTAAAGACAAATCGTCACTTTACGCTGCATATATGCCCTTTGTTCAAAATGGTGGTTTATTTATTCCCACCAATAGAACCTATAGTCTGGGTGATGAAGTATTTATGCTGTTATCCTTAATGGATGATACTGAACGTTTGCCTGTTGCCGGTAAAATAATCTGGATGACACCAAAAGGCGCGCAGGGGAACCGTGCACAAGGTATCGGTGTACAGTTTTCACGGCAAGACAAAGGCGCAACGCGCGGTAAAATAGAGACCCACCTGGCAGGTGCACTTAAGTCAGATCGTATAACTCACACTATGTAATTTAATTACGAATTACGAGTAGTGGTGCATGGATGCACCGTTCACGAACCAAAGGATGGAATTATTCATTGATGCTGCATGTTTATTGCCAACATACTGACCTGCAACAGCTATACAAAAAACATGAGCAGTAGCACATGGAAGTGCTGTTAACGAACCAAAGGATGGAAAAACAAAAAGTATAAATATACACACAACACCAAAGAACAATTAGTAATTAGTAATTAATTAAAGATGTTAGTTGATTCTCACTGTCACCTCGACTGTATTGACCTGTCCAAATTTGATAACAATCTTGATGCACTGATCCAGCAGGCACATAATGCTGGTGTGGAACACATGTTGTGCGTCTCCATCAACCTGGGTCAATACCCGAAAATGTTGGAAAAGGTTCGTGGTTATCCGAATATTTCTGTTTCTGCTGGTATGCATCCCATGGCAGATCAAGGTGAAACATTTTCTGTTGATTATTTAACTGAGCTGGCAACCGATGACAAAGTTGTTGCAATTGGTGAGACAGGGCTGGATTATTACTATAATGAAGGTGATCTAAATCAGCAGCGAGAACAGCAGCAGCGATTTCGTGCTCATATTCAGGTGGCCAATAAGCTAAATAAACCGATTATTGTTCATACTCGCGATGCAGGCGATGATACTCTGACTATTTTAAGTGAAGAAAAAGCTGATTTATGCGGAGGAGTCATCCATTGCTTTACGGAAACACAGGCGTTTGCAAACCAGGTATTGGAAATGGATTTGATGATTTCATTTTCTGGTATTATCACTTTTAAAAATGCAGACGTTCTGCGAAGTATCGCAAAAACCATACCAGATGATCATTTGTTAATTGAGACGGATTCTCCCTATCTAGCACCAATGCCCCATCGTGGTAAACAAAATCAGCCAGCTTATGTGCAATATGTTGCAGAAACACTGGCGAAAATCAGAAATACCAGTGTTGAGCACATTGCAGAAATATCAAGAAATAACTTTTACCGCTTATTTAATTTACCATCTTAATCTGCCAAATTAATTGGAAATAATAGGGAATGTATCAATTTTTTTTTAGTAGAGATCCTAAACAGGCATTACGAATGCTCAGGCATCTGGCGGCCATATTAGCCTTGCTTGGGCTTACTATCATTTCCGTCTTTTTCTATCAGCACAACTTATATTCAATTGATAAGACAAACTTTGTATCCATTATTATATTTTTCTGGGTAGGTGAGTTTTGTTTTACAGTTATTATTCGTAGCGGTTTAAATAAAAAGTATCATGAACCCAGTCTCACTGTGCCGCAATTACTATGGGCGACATGGTTTTTATTAACCATTGTTTACTTGTTAAATGAATGGCGTGGATTAATGCTTATAACGTATTTTGGCATGTTAAGTTTTGGTTATTTTATATTACGCTTTCGTGAACTTTTATCCGTTGCTCTGTTTGCCGTACTTGGTTATACCCTGATTATTTTATATCTTTTTATTTATCAGCCACAGCGTATAGACATAAAATTTGAACTGCTACAGTTACTGGCTTTTAGCGGCACAGTCATGGTGATGTTATATACCGGTTATTCTATTCATCGACTGAGAGACCGAACTAAAAATCAATATATTGAATTGCAGGAAGCACTAATAATTAATCAAGAACTGGCAATAAGCGATGAACTGACCAGTTTATATAATCGTCGACATTTCATGGATATTTTAGAGCAACAAAAAGCGTTATCGGAAAGAAATAACACTGACTTTGCACTCTGTTTTTTTGATCTTGACCGTTTTAAACGCATCAATGATACCTTTGGTCATCACACTGGTGATATTGTATTACAGAAGTTTTCAGAAATTCTTAAAAACACCATTCGTGAAGTTGACTATGCTGCGCGTTTTGGTGGTGAAGAATTTGTTTGTCTGTTGGTTGATACCGAGATAAAAGATGCAAAAAAAGTGACCGAACGTATTCGAAAAAGTTTAGCAGATTATAATTTCAGTGATATTGCTCCTGCATTACATGCAACTGTGTCGATAGGCATAGCAAACTTTAAGCAGTTTAATACTATCCAGGAGACTCTGATGACGGCTGATAATCGAATGTATCAGGCAAAACGTTTAGGGCGAAATAGAGTTGTTGCTGTGGATGAAGATGAAAAGGTGGCACAATCTACATAAGTCTACATTTCATCAGTTAGACATGGAATGACTGCTTTCAACACATAGCAGACGTTGGAAAAACTTAAAAACATTAGTCCGCGAAGAACGCAAAAGACGCGAAAAAAGC